>JANLHE010000420.1 GCA_024653875.1 Acidobacteriota bacterium | reverse complement strand
CGGCCGGATCACAAGAACAGCGAACAGCCGGTCGGGGCGTAAATAGAGGCAGTTGAGGCAGGCATACGCTGCGCTCCCGCCATGTTCATGGTCGGTGTGCTCTGCCCTGTCAACGATGGCGTACTTCGTCCGTGGTCTTTGTCGGGCTGACACTCCTGCGCCCAGCGCTCCAGCACCCGTGGCCCAGGTCACGTATCGCGTCGATGACGCGTTGCTCGGCCACCGCCGCCTTCTCGACGTCGCCACCCGCGTTCTCGATAATGTCCAACATTCCTTCGACCTTCGCGCGCAACCCCGGATACCTGTCCAGCCGGGTGTCCACATGCGGCCGGCCGATGACTGACGCTTCGCGGTCCGTGCACCGTGCTGACATGGGCTCCCCCCTGTGTTGGCCGCGTGCCCCTGTCTATGTACCGAATCCCGCCGGACTTGTACAGCCCGGGCTCGTCAGCCGGCCAGCTTCCTCTCACCAGCCCGCCTTGACTCGCACTTTCAATTGCACCCCGGAATGACGAGCCACCGGAATGAGGAATGACGAGCCACTTGACAGCAGCGACTCCGGTCACTATCGTTCCTTCAACTGCGTCGGTACCCCGCGCGACTGCGCGAGGGTGACAACAGGGAACCCGGTGTGAATCCGGGACTGCCCCGCAGCGGTAAGCGGGAACGACCGTCGTCATTACGCACTGGCTCATCCGGGCTGGGAAGCGACGACCAGTAGGTCCAGCGGCACTCGCGCCGCCCGCCCGCAAGTCCGAAGACCTGCCGACGTCAGTCAGCCGATCCGAACCTCCGGGGGGAGGTGACGACGCGTCGCGTCTGACGTCTCTTCCTCTTCCCTCGGAACGTTCGGGTCTCAGCCGCGGGGCTGAAGGCTGCGATCGTCTGCCGTTCGGCGGCGATCGCCCTCCTGTCCCGTGGCTTCCGGCGAGCAATGGCGCTCGTCGTGCCGCGGGGGCGGCAGGAGGCTCGCGTGATGATTTCGGTCCTCGTTCTCGTTCTCACAACTGGACTCGGCGCCTCTGGGCAAGACCTCCCGGCGCTGGACGTTCGCATCGTCGATGTGCTCGGAGGGCCGGTTCCACGCGCCAGGGTCACGGTCTCAGCCCGCGCCGTGGCGCCGTCGCGTACTGCCGTCACGAATGACGCTGGCGTCGCTCGCGTGGCGCCACTTCCGGCCGGTGACTACCTGATCGAAGTCGAGGCGCAGGGATTCGCGCGCCCCGCCGTGACTGCGGTCCGCATCGCGGCTGCCCAGCGACACGATGTCACCATCGCTCTTGCCCTCGCCGGGTTTTCCGACGTGGTCGTCGTCACGGCTTCAGGTACGGCCCAGAACGTCGACCAGATTTCGAAGAGCGCCAGTGTGCTGACGCGCGGCGACATGGACGACCGGGGCGACCGCACGATCGCCGAGGCGGTGCGTGCGATGGCGGGCGTCAGGGTCCAGCAACTGGGGGGGCCGGGCGCCGCCACCAGCGTCAACATTCGTGGTCTGCGCAGCGAAGACACCGCCGTGTTGATCGACGGCGTCCGATTCCGTGATCCGGGGGCGACCCAGGGTGACGCCGGTCCATTCGTGTCCGATCTCCTGATCACCAATCCCGATCGCATCGAGGTGCTGCGTGGCTCGGGATCGTCGCTGTATGGATCGCACGCGATCGGCGGCGTCCTCAACGTGATCACACGTCCCGGCACGGGGCCGCCTGCCGGGGGCCTGCTGGTCGAGGCGGGCGGCCTCGGCACGTGGCGCACCCGGGGCCATGTCGGCGGCGGCGCGTGGGCAAACCGGATCGGCTACAGCGTCGGCGCCACCAGACTCGACGTCGCGGACGGCGTGGACGCCGACGACGCCGCGGACAACACCAACGTGCAGGGCGAACTCGGTGTGGTCCTCGGCAACCGCGCGCGGCTTTCCGCCAGGTTCTACGGCGCAAACGCCTCGACCATGGTCAACGAAGGGCCGAGCGCGGTCGGATCGCTTCCCCCATCCGGCGTAGTCGACGCGCGTCCGCTGTCGATCGCGGAACTCGCGCGGTACGAAGCCGGCGCGCCGGTTGACGCCCTCGATCTCGGGGATGCCACGTTCATTCCCTCGGCCAACGACCCGGACAACCGCCGCGCGTCGAGGTTCCGCTCCACGCACCTCGTGCTGTCGCACCAGCCCGGCCATCGAGTGGGGTATCGGCTGTTCTTTCACGATGTGACCACGTCGCGACGCTTCGACGATGGCCCGCTCGGCGTCTCAGGGTTCGAGCCCGTCGGGCCTACGCAGTCGACCTTCGGGGGCCGCATCGGCACGCTTGGGGCACGCGCCGACGTTCAGGTCGGCCCGCGGCACCTCGTGACACTTGGCTACGAGTTCGAGCGCGAGCGGTACTCGAGCGATGCGGCGGCCACGACCAGGAACGCGGCGTCGACGGTGGAAGTCATCCAGCGAAGCCAGACGCTGTTCATCCAGGACCAGTTCTCGGTGGCGCGCGACCTCCAGGTGTCCGGCGCGGTTCGGGCGCAGCACTTTTCGCTGGGTACACCTCGTCTCACGCCAGCCGATCGTCCTCCGTTTCAGGGTGTGAGATTCGAGGCCCCACCCGCGGCGTTCACGGCCGACGTCTCCGCCGTCTACGCCGGCCTGGGACCGCGCACGCGCCTCCGCGCACACGCCGGCACTGGTTATCGGGCGCCCTCGCTCTTCGAGCGGTTCGGCACGTCGTTCGGCCGGCGGGGGTATTCGATCTTCGGTGACCCACGCCTCGGGCCCGAGGGCGCGCTCACGCTGGATGTCGGCGCCGATCGCGATCTTGCCAGTGGGAGCGTCCGGTTGTCCGCGACGGTTTTCGGCACCTGGCTCGACGACGTGATCGTGTTCGACTTCTCGGGCGCGATCGATCCGGCAACGGATCCCTTCGGCCGGTCATCAGGGTACAGGACGGCGACTGGCGCGACGAGTCGCGGCGCCGAGCTGCAACTGGCCGCGACGCCGTCGGCCAACACGCGCGTTGACGCCGCGTATACGTTCGTCGCCGCCGAGCCGCGCACAGCGGGACCTGTCGAACTGACGCGCGCCGCGGCGATTCCGCGCCATCAGGCGTCGGTGGTGGTCAGCCATCGATTCAACCAGAGGGTGCACGTGACCGTCGACGTGCTCGCGGCGAGCGCTCACCTCGGCACGCTGCCGGATCCCGTGACGTTCGCCGCCCGTGTGTTCCGATTCGCCGGCGCGCGCCATGCGAACCTTGCCGCGGCCTACGCTCACCCGCTGAACAGCCGCACGCGGGTCAAGCTGTTCGGGCGCGTCGACAACCTCTTCGGTGCTGTCCGCCATGAAAGCGGGTTCCGCACGCCGGGCCGCTACGTGACGGCCGGCGTCGCCATCGAGTTCTGACGACACGGAACGTGCATGCCGAGCGCGAATCAGCTTTCGCAGCCGTCGCGGCGATTCTTGGCGCCGATCGTCCTCCTGGTTCTCTCGGGAACGGCGGGAGCCTGCGTGTCTGGTGCGGCGACAGAACCGCCGAGGGTCACCGCGCAGCGCATCGTGTCACTCGCGCCGAGCGCCACGGAAGTCCTGTTCGAGGCCGGCTGCGGCAGTCGCATCGTCGGCGTGACGAGTTATTGCCGCTATCCCGCCAGTGCGACGATGCTCCCGAAGGTGGGGGGCTACCTGACGCCAAGCTACGAGGCGATTGTCGGTTTGCGCCCGGATGTGGTTGTGGTCCTGCCCGAACACGAAGACGCTCGTCGCTATCTCGCGACGCTGGGCCTTAGCGTCGTAGAGTTCGACCACCGAACGGTTCGCGGAATCATCGACAGCCTCGGGAGGGCCGGCGAGCTGTGTGGCGATCCCGATCGCGGTGACGTAGCGGTTGCCGAGCTGGAGGGATTGTTACGCCGGATCGACGCCCACGTGGCTGGACGGCCGCGACCGCGCGTGATCTTGAGTGTCGGCCGAGGGCAGGAACGAGGATTTGGCTCCCTGTCCGCTGCGGGGCCGGGCGGCATTTACCACGACCTTCTCCTGCGAGCTGGTGGGCAGAACGCCCTCCCGCCCGGTCCGGTGCTCCACCCCGCGCTGTCGGCCGAAAGCCTGATGCGCCTGAATCCCGACGCCATCGTCGAGTTCGCGGATGGCGCCGCGGACGCGACATCGATCCGCGATGAATGGCGGGCGCTTCCGTCGCTCTCGGCGGTGCGGC
>JANLHE010000419.1 GCA_024653875.1 Acidobacteriota bacterium | reverse complement strand
GCGCAGATCGCGCTCGAGGTACGTCCGGAGGTACCCGCTGAACCACAATTCCCTGGCGTCGTGATCGTCGAGGTCGATGGCGGGCGTCGGAAACCCGCCCCGGCGCACGACATCATGCCAGTCAGCCGGCGGTGCGTCAGAAGCCATTACGACGTCGAGCCACTCATCATCGTGGGCGTCGAGCAGAGCCGACCAGAGGCCTGCCTGGCCAAAACCGAGCTGTTCCCGGCGGGTCAGCGGCCACAACGTGACATACACAGCGCGCCCGGCCAGCGAGTCGGCCACGGCACCCATCGCGAGCAGGTTGGCCGATCCGGTCAGCACGAACTGCCCCGGCGTACGCTTCAGGTCGACGGCTCGTTTGACCGCCAGCAACAGTCCTGGCGCACGTTGGACCTCGTCCAGGGTCATTCGTGGGGCCCGGGCCACGGTGTCATCGGGCGATCGCGACGCCTGGTCGAGCACGTCGAGGTCATCGAGGGTCAGGTACCGTCTCGATGGGTCACCGGCGAGATCGCGGACGAGGGTCGTCTTGCCCGATTGGCGCGCGCCAGTAACGACCGTGATAGGCAGGCTGGCGACGGCCCGGGCGAGCATCTGCGAGGCGAAACGGGGGACTGAATCCACGGTGTGAATGATAATCATTCATCCTATGAATGACAAATTCACGCCATCGCGAACAGTGGCGACATTAGACAGGCCGGCGACCCACGAGGCAAGCCGGGCATATACTGGACGCAGGTCATCATGCCCACCAAGAGCATCGCTGTTCCGGATACGATCTATGACCGCGTGCGGGAGGCCGCTGCCGCAGCGGGCACGACCATGGAGGAACTCGCGACGAAAGCAATCGAGCGGGACCTCGCCCGACGCTGGCTGGACCGCGTCGGACGCGAGGGAGACCTGCGGCGCGACAACATGACCGACGCTACAGTCGAGGCGCTCGTCGAGCGGGCCGTGCAGGAGTCTCGGGCACGGTCGTGAAGCGGGTCGTCGTTGATACGAACATCCTCGTCAGCGCGATACAGTTCGGAGGCAAGCCGAAGCAGCTTCTTGATCTGGCCGCTGACGGTCAGGTCGATCTTGCCCTCTCTGAAGCCATCATCGCGGAGACCCTCCGCGTTCTCAAGGATAAGTTTCGCCGCACGCCCGAGTGGTTGGCTGAAACCGACCGACAGCTTCGTATCATCGCTCGGCGCGTTGAGCCCACCGAGAGCCTCCATGTGATAGATGCTGACCCTACGGACGATCGCTTCCTGGAATGCGCCGTGGCGGGAGAGGCCGATGTGATCGTCAGCGGCGACAGCCACCTTCTGAGTCTGGGCAGCTTCAGGGGAATTTCGATCCAACGTGTCGCCGATTTCCTCGGCCGCCCTTAGACGGGAGCAGGACTCGCAACGAGCGGCGTTTCTCGCCGCCCGAGGCCGCCTCCTGGGCGGGCGTGCCAGACCCAGACCTCCCTGATACTGTTGCCTCAGGACACACATGAAGCGCACGGCTGAGGTGGTAATCATCGGTGGGGGATGCATGGGCGCCAGCGTGGCGTATCACCTCGCCCGGCGCGGCGTGACCGATGTCGTGCTGGTCGAGCGCGAGCAGATGCTGGGCGCCGGATCCACCGGCCGCAACGCCGGCGGCGTGCGGCACCAGTTTTCGAACGAG
>JANLHE010000417.1 GCA_024653875.1 Acidobacteriota bacterium | reverse complement strand
ATCGAGCGCCTGCCTGATTCGATCGAGGTCCACCGGCAGCGCGGCCTGCGGTTGTGCCGCCGCTGGCGCCTGTTTACTGGTGGTGGAGGTGGTGGGAGGGGCGACGGTCTGCGCCCACGCCGGTGACAGCCAGCCCCCGTCTCCAATCAGGAGGAGGAGGAGGAAGATTGGACACCAGAAGGTTGTTGACGTCACGACGTTATGACGCAGACCACCCTCCCGTAGCTTCATTGAAGCAAGTCAAGTACCACACGCGCCTACCTGAAAAATCAGGTCGCCGTGTCGATGAGTCCGTCCAGGCCGGCCCATGTGTCCCCATCCAGTAACACCAACGTGTGCAAATACACGCGTACGGCGTCATGGGGGAACGCGGTTGTGATGGCCTGAACACCCCTGGTCAGCGTGGCTGTATCAGGGGCGGCCACGTCCTCGGCGGTTATCAGGCCGTTGTCGTGCGCGATCCCGAGCGCGTCCAGAAACGCCGCCATCATCGGGCGCTCGGCCTCCAGGTGGTAGGCAATCAGGGCCCGCGACGCCACGGCGTCCGAGACATCGTTCTGGCCGGCCAGCAACTTCGCGCGCCGTTCCAGCGGCAAGGTCTGCAGGCTCTTGGGCCGGAAGTTGAGCTTCCGCGCCAGCGTCACGATGACCTCCACCTGCTGGTCCATCCCGTGTTCGTCGTTCCAGAAGGCGGTGGCGGCCACCAGCCGCTTGTCAGCCGGCAACTCTTTCCAAAGGGCACTCGGGCGCATAGCTAGCGATTGTAAACTGAGACCGCCGTGTCCGCCCGCCTGTTCACGCCCCGGTTCTTTGTCATGTGCGCGTACACATTCACTGTGTTCGTGTCGCTGTTCCAGCTGCTGCCCGCCGCGCCGTACCGCATGCTCGAACTCGGGGGCACCACGTTCGCCGCCGGCCTGTTCCTTGGATTTCTGACGTTCGCCTCCGCGCTCTCCGCCCCGGTCACGGGACAGATCGCCGATCGGCTGGGCCACCGCCGTGTGCTCGTCGTCGTCAGCCTGGTGCTGGCGGGGTTTTCCACAAGTTACGCGTACATCACGAACTACCGCTGGTTGTTGGCGGTGGTGTTTGTGCACGGCCTCTTCTGGTCGGGACTGCTGGCCGCGTCGGGCGCGTACATGACGGCTACTATCCCGGAAGAGCGCCGCGCCGAAGGCCTGGGCTACTGGGGTCTGTCGTCGGTGTTTGCGATGGCCATTGCCCCGCCCCTTGGATTCTGGATGTACAGCCGTGGGTGGGCCACGCTCTGTTTCGAAATCGCGATCCTCAACCTGATCATGGCCGTCATCGCCTGGCGGTTGCCCGATGACCGCGACGCGGCCGGCGCGCTGCCACCACGCGTCAATACGCTGCGCGGCCTGGTCGAGTGGCGGGTGCTGGTGTTATCCGGCGCGATGGCGCTGATCGCGTTTGGCTACGGCAGCCTGACCAGCTTTTCCGCGCTGTTCGCGGACGACCTCGGCGTGACGCCCCGCAGCCTGTTCCTGACGGCGATGGCCTGCACGATCCTTGTCGGACGCCTGGCGGTCGGCCGGCTGCTCGACCAGATAGGCCACCGCCGCGCGCTGATTCCCTGTCTGGGCCTGACGGCAGCCGGCATGACGCTGCTGGCGCTGGCGCACGGGCGCGTGATGTTCGTGCTCGCCGCGCTGGTGTTTGGCGCCGGCTTCGGCCTTGTGTATCCCGCCTACACGGCGTATATCATGAAGCGCATTCCGTCATGGCGGCGCGGCGCCGCGTTCGGCGCGATGCTCGCGGCCTTTGACACGGGCGTGGGCAGCGGCTCCACCGTGATGGGATGGTTGATTCACCACACCGGCTTCCGCCCCGCGTTTGGAGTGGCCGCGGCGCTGGCGGC
>JANLHE010000415.1 GCA_024653875.1 Acidobacteriota bacterium | reverse complement strand
GCGGTCGCCGAGAGAACAGTCACTTTCCGCATACACAAAACCTCCGCTGGCATCTTACGACGGCCGCGTTAATATTTCCGCATGCCCAACAGGACTCTGATGGCCGCTTGCGGCCTGGTGATGATGGTGTGCACGTGGGGTGTCGGCGCGCGGCAGGCGCCCACTCCGGCCGCGAACTGGCCGTCATTCCGTGGTGTGCGAGGCGCGGGGGTGGCAGACGGCCAGGCCACGCCCACGACCTGGGATGTGCCCCAGGGCAAGCAGGTGCGGTGGAAGACGCCGCTGGCCGGCCTTGGGCATTCCAGTCCGGTGATTTGGGGCACCCAGCTGTGCGTCACCGCCGCAAGGTCCGGCAAGGCCGACGCGGGCTTGAGGCTCGGCCTGTACGGCGACATTGCCTCGGTCACCGACGACACGGTGCACACCTGGCTGCTGACCTGCATGGACACGGCGTCCGGCACGGTGCTCTTTGAAACGAAGATGCACGAGGGCGTGCCGAAGGTGAAGCGGCACACCAAGTCCACGCACGCCAATTCGACGCTCGCCACCGACGGCACGAGGCTGGTGGCGATGCTCGGATCCGAAGGGCTGTTTGCGTTCGACATGAAGGGCGCGCCGCTGTGGAAAGTGGACCTGGGCGTGCTGGACTCCGGCTTCTACGTGGCGCCCGCGGCCCAGTGGGAGTTCGGCAGCTCGCCGATCATCCACGACGGCAAGGTGATCGTGCAGGCAGACGTCCAGAAGAACTCGTTCCTGGCGGCGTTTGACGTCAAGACCGGCAAGGAACTGTGGCGCACCGCGCGGCAGGACGTGCCGACGTGGAGCACGCCAACCATCCACGAGGTGGGCGGGCGCACGCAGGTGCTGGTGAACGGCTGGCGCCACATGGGCGCGTATGACTTCACGACCGGCGAGGAGATTTGGCGGCTCAAGAGCGTCGGCGGCGACATTCCGGTGCCGACGCCCGTGGTGGGGCACGGCATGGTGTATCTCACGAGCGCGCACGGGCCCGGCGCGCCCGTGTTTGCGATCAAAGAGACGGCGCGCGGGGATATTTCACTGGCGCCGGACACCACGAGCAATACGCACATCGCATGGAGCGCTCCGCGCGACGGCGCGTACATGATTTCTCCGGTGTTGTATCGCGGCCTGCTCTATGTGTCGAAGAACAACGGTGTCTTCGCCGTGTTTGACGCCGTGACCGGCGACCGTGTGTATCAGCAGCGGCTCGGCGATGGCACTACGGGCTTTACCGCGTCGCTTGTGGCGGCCGACGGCAAGGTGTACTTCACCAGCGAAGACGGCGACGTGTTCGTGGTGAAGGCCGGGCGTGAGTACGAGCTGCTCGCGAAGAACCCGCTGGGAGACTACGCGATGGCCACGCCGGCGATTTCGGCGGGCACCCTGTACTTCCGCACGGGGTCGGCCGTGGTCGCGATCAAGTGAGCTCGGAGGCAAACAGCACGCCTGGCGCCAGGATGGCTTTCGGATCCAGCACGGCCTTGATTGCGCGCATCTCGGCCAGCCCCTGGTCGCCGTAGAGCTGGTGCAGCAGGGTCTGCTTGACGGAGGACCGGCCCACGCCGTGTTCGGCCAGCGGGCTGCCGCCGAGCCTGGCGACCTCGCGGCCGAAGGCAAGGATCGCTTCGCGACCGGCCACGATGTCCTCGTACGAGTGGGGGATGACGTTGGGGTGGACGTTGCCGTCGGAGATGTGGCCCCAGATGGCGTAGTCGAGGCCACGCGCGCGATAGCCCTCGCGATAGATGGCCAGCATCGCGCCGAAGTGGGCAAACGGCACGATCATGTCCGCCGCCGTTTTTTCGATACGAGGATCGATGTCGCGCTTGGCGTCGCCCACGCGCCGATTCACGCCGGCCGGCGCGGATTCCCTGAACGCCAGGAACTGCTCCACCCGGCGGCGGTCCCCCGGCCAGGCCATCTCGGTGTCATCGAGGGCCTCGTACTTCGCCAGCAGCTGGCAGAAACGTACCAGCGGTGTATCAGGCGCGCCCTCGGTCAACGCTGCGCTGACCTGCAGGAAAGCCGCATCGGGCGAGGTTCCGCGCGGTAGTTCCAGCTGCACCAGCAGCACCAGGTCCGCATCGGGCGGAATGGTGATGTCGTTCTTGCGGTCGATGCCGTCCTCGCGCAGGAACTCAAGGCACCGCCGGTCCACGTGCTCGATGGCCGCCACGTCCAGGCCCCGCGGATCGCGGGTGCGCCACGTCTCCTGTGACGCGCGCCGCAGGGCATCCACGAGCGCGATGGCCGCAGACTCGGAACGCACGGGCACGATCCCCCACGCCACCGATGGCGGCTCCGGCAGGACGCGGAAGACCACCTCCGTCACCACCCCGAGCGTGCCCTCCGCGCCAACGAACAGATCAATGAGATCCATCTCCGGCGCGGCGAAATACCCGGCCGAACACTTGGGTACATCCGGCATCGTGTACGTGCCCGGCCGGATCGTTCGTTCGCCACAGGCGCAGTGCAGCGAAAATCCATGGACGCCATCCGCGCGCACCTCGCCGCGCACGATGTCGATGACGTGCCCGCACGCCAGCACCACCGTGAGCCCGTCGGTCCACTGACGCGTGGTGCCGTACTTGAACGTCGCCGCTCCAGCGGCGTTCGTGGCGACCACGCCGCCGGCGAACGCGCCGGTATAGGTGGGAGAAGGTGCGTACCAGCGGCCGCTGGAATGCAGCAGTTCCTGCAATGCCGTCAGCGGAACGCCCGATCCGACCCGGAAGTGCTGCTGGCCCGATTCCTGAATCGAGAGAAGCCGCGTGGTGGAGAGCACCACGCCGCCGTCGGGGGTGGCTCCGCCGGTGAGCGATGACTGCGCGCCAACCGGGAGCACGCGTGCCGCGTGCGTCAGGACGTGGGCCACATCGTGCTCGGTGCGGGGGCGGGCTACGCCGTCGGCATGGCCGCCGGCGAAATGCGCCGCGTCCTCGATGTGGGCGGCAATCACGTCGGGCGCCTGATCGATGCGTGCGCCATCGGTCCGGGGCTCACCCCTGGGAGCGCGCGCGCGGACAACGTGGGTCGCCATCACCCACTGATTCTAAGGGGGAACAGACAATGCGAAAGGTCATGAGACGGATAGGCACGGCGGTGTGGGTGATCCTGGCGCTGATTGGCGGGGGCGTGGTGGCGCTGGCGGCGCTGGCGCAGTTTGACCGCCGGGAGCCGGCGCGTGAGGCATTGCTGATCACGTTCGCGGACTTCGAACAGCTGTACGCCGCCAAGAAGGTACTCGTCGTGGATGTGCGCGATGCCGACAGCTTCGCGGCAGGCCACATTGCCGGCGCGATGCACGTGCCGCTTTACGTCCTGGATGCGAGAGCGGCTGAGGTGCGAACGGCCGCTGACGGCCGGTTGGTCGTGACGTACTGTTCGTGTCCCTCGGAAGGCTCAAGCCTTGCGGCAGCGGGCCGATTGACCGGCGCCGGCGTGAGAGCCCGGGCCCTGGTGGGCGGGTTCAGCCGGTGGGTGGAGTTTGGCGGCCCGGTCGAACGGAAGGACCCGCCTACGATGGGGGCCGGATCGTCGGGTCCGGCGTGAGGAGGGCCGCCTCGGCCGCGAGGAACGCCTGAAACCCGGCCTCGGACTCCACGGTGATGACCGCCTTCATTCGGAAGTGGCCGAGGCCACAAAGCTGGGAGCACGCGATGTCGAACCGCCCGGCCAGTGTGGGCGTGAACCAGACGGGAGACAGAAAGCCGGGCGTGGCGTCTTGCTTGACCCGCATCGCCGCGACGCCGAAGCTGTGAATGACGTCCTTGCTCGACAGCTGGATCACCACCGGCCGGTTGATCGGCAGGTGCAGGTCGTTGAGCGTCACCAGGTCGTCGGCGCCGTTGGGTGACGACCGATCCAGGCCGACTGGATTGGCAGGGGAGATCAGCGCGGCGCTGGTCTCCCCGAAGCGCCCGTCCGCGCCGGGATAGTGCATGTTCCAGGCGAACTGCTCCGCCACCACGCGCACCGCCACGGCCGAGGGATCGGGTGCCGCCGGCGGTACGGTCTGCCTGAACCAGATCGGCAGGGCGATCGCCACCAGCAGCGCGCCTTCCGCCACCACCACGCCGATCTCCGTCCACAGCGCCGGCCGGCCTCTCGGCCCCTGCCGTTCGCCGGTTGGCGCCGGCGGTGCCGCGGCGTCACCCCGGCGCGCGCGAAATCGAATCAACACCCAGGTCAGGTACACAGCCCAGCCGGCAAACAGCGCCAGCATCAGCCAGTGCACCAGCACCAGGACCAGATCAATTTCCGCTGCGTGAGCGGACGCCTGCGGCGGCAGCCATCGTTCGATTAGCGACGGCATTGGCCCCTCTCCCGCCGCGCGACCCCGACGATGAATCGCGCAAACGCGCCCAGTACCACGGTGGTCACGCCCACCAGCACCAGCACCGCCGCCACCACCCCATCGGTCGCCGCGCTTTCCTCCACGCGGAAGCAGACCGGACACGCGAGCGCGGTCTTAGTCGCCAGCGCAATAGCAACCCCCGTTGTCGCAATAAAGACGTCGGGTGTCTTTTCGCCTGACTTCCGCTCGTGGCAGCACCCTAAGTTCAGCGTTGCCAGTCGTTTAAGCGAAAAGACACCCGACGTCTTTATTGCACGAAAAGACACCCGACGTCTTTTTGTTGAGAGGTTCATGCCAGGTACATCCCGGCGAAGATCATGAGCCACACCAGGTCCACGAACACCCAGTAGTGGCTCACCACCCGGAGGCGGGCGGAGGTCAGGGCATCACCTGCCGAGGCTGCGCCGGCGGTCACCCACAGGTTGGCGACGATCCCGCCCAGCACGTGGAGGGCGTGGATACCGGTGAGCGTGTAGTACATCGCGAAGAAGGTGCTGGTGGCCGGCACCTGGCCTGACCGCCACTTCCCCGAGTACTCGAGTCCCTTGATGGTGAGAAACACCAACGCCAGGGCCGAGACGACCACCAACAGGCCGCGCGCTGCCGCCGGCCGCGCCCGGCCCGCGCGCCAGGCGACGGCGGTCAGCAGCATGAGCAGCGCTGTGTTTGCGGAGCCAAGCGTGAGGCTCAACAGGTCCCTGCCGGACGGCCACTCCGTTGCCGACACGCGCAACAGCGCGTACGATGAAAACAGCGCGCCAAACAACATGACCTCGGACGCGATGAACAGCCAGAACCCGAGCGTGACGTTGGACACCCCGGTGTCCTGCCGCGCCTCGGTGGTGTAGGGAATCATCGGGGTCTCCGCATGGTTCTTATGAGGTTCGCGATGAAGAAGATCTGCACCAATCCCAGCGCCACGGCCGCCCACGCCTGGAGCTCGTAGCTGAATTGAAAACCGGCGCTGGCCGTGTACGTCCGGCCGCCGTCGTACAGGCGCCGATTCAATCCCGCGAGGCCCTGGGCGAACATCGGCAGGAAGATCAGGTTCATCGTCACCAGCGAGCCCCAGAAGTGCAGGTGGCCGAGGCGCGCGCCAAGGTGCCGGCCGGTCACTTGTGGAAACCAGTGGTAGATCCCGGCGAACAGCGCGAACAGCGTGCCGGGCGCCACGATGTAGTGGAAGTGGCCGATGACGTAGTACGTGTCGTGCAGGGGAATGTCCGACGCCGCCAGCCCCAGCGGCAGTCCGGTCAGGCCGCCGAGGCCGAACATCGGCAGGAACGCGATCGCAAACAACGCGGGCACCGTGAAACGGATCGACCCGCCGTGCAGCGAGAGCACCAGCGACGACAGAATGATCACCGACGGCACCGAGATGATCATGGTCGTCACCTGAAAGAACGCGCTCATGGTGGGTCCCATGCCTGTCAGGAACATGTGGTGCGCCCACACCAGGAACGACATGAAGCCCATGAACAGCGCCGCACCCACCATGCCGCGATAGCCCCACAGCGGCTTGCCCGTGCTCGCGGTGATCACCTCGGCCACGATGCCGAACGCCGGCAGGATCAGGACGTAGACCTCCGGGTGGGCCAGGAACCAGAACAGGTGCTGCCAGAGGAG
>JANLHE010000414.1 GCA_024653875.1 Acidobacteriota bacterium | reverse complement strand
GGACTGAAGAGGTCGAGAAAAAATTGGAGAAAACCGACCGCCCGGCGTAATAATCGAACCAGGACGGGCAGGAGGTCGAACCATGCAGCGTCTGATCGTCGTTCTCTTTTCTCTGATTGCGGCGCCGGCTTTTGCGCAGCAAGCGGCAAAGCCGGCGCCCCTCCCCGACGCTGTTATCTACTGCCTGAACTGCCACGAGGACAAGACGCTTTCGATGGCCTTCGAGGACGGCTCGACCAGGAGCCTCTTCGCCGATGTGGCCGAACTGGCCAAGTCCATTCACGCGTCCCAACTCATCTGCACGGACTGCCACGCCAAGTACGACGACGGACATCCCAGCGGCGCCACGTTCAAGAGTCCCCGCGCATACACGGTGGCGTCGTATGAAGTCTGCAAGAAGTGTCACTTCGACACGTACACGCGGACGCTCGAGAGCGTGCACTACGACCTGCTGAAAGCCGGCGTCGAGTCGGCGCCGATCTGCACGGATTGTCACGGGTCCCACAACATTCCCAACCCGCACGCCAAGCGGGCGATGATGTCGCGCAGCTGCGCGGCCTGTCATACGGACACCTACAAAGCGTACGCGCAGAGCGTGCATGGGCATGCGCTTGTCGAAGACAACGCGCAGGATGTGCCGGCGTGCGCGGACTGCCATACCCACCACCAGGTGCAACAGCCGTCGACGACCCGGTTCCGCCTTGGCGCGCCCGAGACGTGCGTGCGCTGCCATGGCGACAAGACGTTGATGGCGAAGTACGGCCTGTCCACCGCCGTCGCGGCCACCTACCTGACGGACTTTCACGGCGTGACGGCGTCGTTGTCCAGGAACCTCCCGGAGTCCGAGCAGCAGGTCGTGGTCACGTGCAATGACTGCCATGGCGTCCACGACATCGCCTCCCCCAAGCTCATCGGGGCCGTGGCGATGAAGGCCACGGTGACCAACGCCTGCAACAAGTGCCATGAAGGGACCACGCCGGACTTTCCGGCGGCCTGGTTGTCGCACTATCCGCCGTCGCCCACCCACGCACCCCTGGTGTGGGCCGTGGGACTGTTCTACAGCTTCTTCATTCCTTTCGCGGTGACCGGCCTCGTGTTGCACCTGCTCTTGCACGCGTATCGGCTGTCGTCGGGCCGATAACGGGGAGCCTGCCATGGTTCACGTAAACGCGGGTGACTATGTTGTTCGGTTCTCGGTCTGGAGCCGCTTTCAGCACGCGGCCATCATCGTGTTGTTCAGTCTGCTGCTGGTGACCGGCATGCCGCAGACCTGGCCGCAGGCGACCGTCAGTCTGTGGATCGTGGACCACCTGGGCGGCATCTTCGCGGCCCGGTGGCTTCACCGGGCGGCTGGCATCGCGTTCTCGGTGCTCGTCGTGGCGCACCTGTCGGTGGCGATCACCGGCGTGCTGACCCGCCGGATCAAGCCCTCGATGCTGCTGGCAAAGAAGGACTTCACCGACGCGATCCAGAATCTGCGGTACTACGCCGGCTACACGGATGCCGCCCCGAAGTTCGGCCGGTTCGATTACCGGCAGAAGTTCGAGTACTGGGGCCTGGTCTTCGGCAGTCTGATCATGATGGCGACCGGATTCATCCTGTATTTCCCCATCGCCGTCTCGCGGGTTCTGCCGACCGAGCTGATTCCCGCGGCCAAACTGATGCACAGTTACGAAGCGCTGTTTGCGTTTCTCATCGTGCTGATCTGGCACATGGCCGGCGCGCACCTGTCGCCGGAGTCCTTTCCCATGGACACCAGCATCTTCACCGGGAAGATCCGCAAGGAAAAACTCAAGCACGAACACGAGCTGGAGTACGACGACCTCTTCGGAAAGAAGTGAGATATCTCTGGCAAGTGGCCGTCCACTCGGCGGTCATGGGCATCGTGTTCTACGCGTGGGTCCACCGCGTGGGCCTGCCGTCCGGACGCACGAAGCGGCTGCTGCTGACGTTGCTGCTCGTGCTGCCCCTGGTGACCGCGGCGATCCCGGGCCGCTCGGACCTGGCGTTCGCCGAGCGGGTGGCGTGGTTCAACAGCGCGCGGCTCGCCGACGTGCCCCTGGGGGCCGGCGTCTATCTGTACCACGTGGCCTGGTTCCTGGCCGGCCTGCTGATCGTCCTGGCGATATGGCAGGAAGTGCTCCCGTCGTTCCGGCATCCTCGTTCCGCCCAGGCCGATCTGCCTGAGTGGCTGCTGCCGCAGGTGCGCGAGCGCTCAGGATGGGAGCGGTGCGGCGTGGCCGTCAGCCCGCTCTCGTCAATCATGCTGGCGACAGGCGGATGGCCGGGCCGGCCCCGGCTGATCGTGTCGTGCGGCGCCCTGGTGTCGCTCTCCGCGGCGGACCTGTCGCTGGCAATCGCGCACGAACACGCCCATTGGATCCAGGGCCGATGGTGGAAGTCCCACCTGCTGTTCCTGGCGCGACTCATACAGTGCTACCACCCGACCGCCCTCTGGGCCTTCCGTGAATACTGCGTGGAGGAGGAGATCGCCTGTGACGCGGTGTCGGTGGCCGGTCGCGACCCGGCGCCGCTGGTGCGGATCCTCCTGCGAATCTATCAGGAGACCGATCCGCGCGATGTGGCGGCGCGCAGCGCACTGCGCAAGCGCGTGGATGTGCTGATGAACGGAGGACCACGGGACAACGCGCTGCCGGCAGCGACGATTGCCGTCGCGGCCGGTCTCATGCTGCTGGTGTTGCCATGGATCGTCTGAAGAGCCTGTTCAGCCTGCTGCTGATTACCGCCAGCGTCATGGGCGTGCTTCGCGTGGTGCACGTGTCGATTCCGATGGTGTTTCCACAGACGCGGCAGGGCCTTGTCGACGTGGGCAGCCTGGCCGAGGTGCGCCGGCTGGCGGGCTTTGCGCCGCTCCTGCCCGCCTATCGGCCCGCGCTGCTGGGTGAGCAGGCCGCCACCATGACGTTTGCGTACCACCCGCAGCCGACGTTCGTGATCGTCTGGCGCGCGGGCGACCAGTACTTGTCGGTCACGCAACAGCAGGGTGGGCCAATGCCGGATCACCCGCCGCTGGCGCAACCGCTTGAAGCCGTGCCCGGCTCCACGTGGTGGATCGACGGCACGCGGTCACGGGTCATCCTGGAGCGCGGGCAATTCTGGATCCTGATCGAGACCAGCCTGCCGCCGAGGGAGCTGACGCGCTTCGCCGACACGCTGACGCCGTACTAAAGGCTCAGGTTCCATAGGGCGTGGCTTTAGCCGCGCCAATTGCAGATGGAGGGCACGGGCTTTAGCCCGTGCCGCACGCCCCGGGCTGAAGCCCGGGGCCTCCGTACGACCGCAGGCGCCGCTAGAGCGACGCCCTACGGTAGGCCTCAGGCCTCGTCAGCGGGAAGGATCGCGTGGCGGACCGCGTAGTGGATCAGCTCGGCCCGTGAGTGCAGATTGAGCTTTTCCATGACGTTGGTGCGGTGGGTCATGGCCGTCTTGAGGCTGATCGTCAGGTAGGTCGAGATTTCCCGGCTGGTCTTGCCCTCGACCAGCAGCGTAAACACCTGTTTCTCTCTCGGCGTCAGCCGGTCGTAGTCGTTGGCCGTGTCGTCCACCGATCGCCCGGCGGTCACCAGATCGACCAGCTCGTCGGCCACCGACGGATGCAGGTACCGGCGGCCGGCATGCACCGTCCTGATCGCGTCCTTCAGTTCCTCCGCCACGCTCCGCTTCAGGAGATACCCGCGCGCGCCGATACGGAGCGCCCGGCGGATGTACTCGCGATTTTCATACTGCGTCAGGATGATGATCTTGACGCCCGGACAGTCCCTGACGATGGTCTCGGTGGCGTCGAGTCCGCCGATGCCGCCCGGCAGATGGACATCCATCAACATGACGTCAGGCTTCAGGGCCGCCGCCATCCGTATGGCCTCTTGCCCGTCACCGGTCTCGCCGACCACCTTGAACAGTGGATCCTGTTCAAGAATCGCGCGGACACCCGCCCGAACGAGGTCGTGGTCGTCTACCAGGGCGACGGTAATCATGGCAGGGGGATCTCCAGTGTAACCTGCGTCCCAATGCCAGGTTCGCTCTCAAAACGAATGGTGCCGTTGACAAGAGCGGCGCGCTCACGCATCCCGGTCATGCCGGCGCCGCTGGACCGGGCCTCCGGATCGAATCCCTGTCCGTCATCCTCCACCGTCAGGACGAGCGCGCCGCTGCGTTCATACAGCTCGACCGACACCTGTTCGGCGTGCGCGTGGCGAAGGACGTTGGTGACCAGTTCCTGGTAGATACGGAAGACCACGGTCTCGATGTCCGGGCGCGAGGGCAGCGCCGCGTCAATCTCGAGGTGCACGCGCAGGCCCTGGTGCGCCAGGTGTTCGTCGGCGTAGGCCTTCATGGCCGTGGGCAGGCCGAGGTCATCGAGCAGGGACGGCCGCAGGTCGTGAATGATGCGGTGAATCTCCTGCTGGGTCCGCACGAGCAGCTTCGACGCGTGCTGCATCTCCGGGGTGTCGATGTTCACGTGGTGGAGCGACAACTGGATCACCGTCAGCAGCTGCGCGATTTCATCGTGCAGCTCCCGCGCCAGCCTGCGGCGTTCGTCCTCGGTCGCCGCGAGCATCCGCCGGACCAGGATCTTCCGCTGTTCGTCCTGCTGCACGATGACCGCGGTTCTGGCGGCCACCTGTTCCTCGAGACGCTGATTGAAGACCTGCAGCTC
>JANLHE010000412.1 GCA_024653875.1 Acidobacteriota bacterium | reverse complement strand
GAGGAAGCGATCGGTCTGGCGATTCGCGATGTCACCGCCCTCTGGAATGAGGACGAGGCGCGCCAGGAGTGGCGGGCGTTTCTCCACGCGGGCCACGCGTCAGGTGAATACCAGTTGCGTCGCAAGGACGGGTCCCTGGCGGACGTGGAGTTCAGCGCGGTCGCGAACATCGAACCGAATGTCCACCTGACGGTATTGCGTGACGTGACCGCGCGCAAGGTGCTGGAACGCCACTCCCTCCGCGCGCAGCGGATGGAGAGCCTTGGAACGCTGGCGGGTGGCATCGCCCACGACCTGAACAATGCGCTTGCGCCGATCCTCATGTCGATCGAGCTGCTCAGAGACAAGGGCGACCCGGACCGCCAGGAGGTGCTGGACACCATTGAACGGAGCGCGCAGCGCGGCGCCGATATGGTGCGCCAGGTGCTGTCGTTTGCGCGCGGGGTTGAAGGGCAGCGCGTGGACGTGTCCATCGCCGCCCTTGTTCGGGATGTCGAAAAGATCGCGAACGACACTTTCCTCAAGCACCTCCAGGTCCGCGTCGAGGTCGCTCCGGACCTCTGGACGGTGCGCGGAGACCCGACACAGATCCATCAGGTGCTGCTCAATCTGTGCGTGAATGCGCGGGATGCGATGCCGAACGGCGGCACCCTGGCCCTCGACGCGGAAAACAAGGACCTCGACGAACGGTTCGCGGCCCAGTGCCCGGAGGCCATTCCGGGGGCGTACGTCTGCATCACGGTGGCCGACACGGGCTCAGGGATTCCTCCCGCGGTGCTGGACCGGATCTTCGAGCCGTTTTTCACGACCAAGTCCTTTGGCCAGGGCACCGGGCTCGGCCTGTCCACCTCGCTGGCGATCGTCAAGAGCCATGGGGGTTTCATTCGCGTGCAGACAAGTCCCGCTGAGGGCACGCGATTTCACATCTACCTGCCCGCCGGCCGCGCCGTCGCCGCGGCGGCCCACCAGTCGCCCGCGACGGCCCTGCCCAGCGGCCGGGGCCAACTGGTCCTGGTGATTGATGATGAAGCGGCCGTCCGCGAGGTGACCCGCCGGACGCTGGAAGCCCACGGGTACCGCGTCCTGCTGGCCGCCGGTGGCGCGGAGGGTGTGGCGGCCTACGCCCGGCACCAACTGGAGATCGCCGTCGTGATCACGGACATGATGATGCCGCTGATGGACGGCGCCGCCACGATGGCGGCCCTGCGCGGGATCAACCCGGACGTGCGCATCATTGCCGCAAGCGGCCTGCCTGAGGACGCGCACGTCAAAGAGGCGGGAGAGGCCGGCGCCGCCCACTTTCTTGCGAAGCCTTTTACGGCCGAGACCCTTCTCGGTGTGCTGCAGCAGGCGCTTTTACCCTAGAGCGCGCTTCAGATCTCTGCAGATGGAGGGCACGGGCTTTAGCCCGTGCCGCACGCCCCGGGCTGAAGCCCGGGGCCTCCGTACGACTACACGCAATAAATGGGGTAGCTGTACCTGGAAGATCGGGTAAGTGCCCGATACTTCGCCCGCCGGCCTTCAGCCAAGATGGCTCCAGAGATGGAGGCAATGGTTATGAAGACCTACTCAGCAAATCAGCACGTTGAATCCGGGTTGTATCTGAATCTCAAGAAGTTCTCGATCACTTCGCTGGAGGCCGACGGGCCGCTCCCCGGTACCGCCGATGACGCCTACCAGCGAATCCCGATGCTCCTCATGCTGGCCGCGGCGCCGCTGCTCGGGCTCGTGTTTGTCATCTTCCTGCCCCTGATCGGCTTCGCGATGGTCGCCCACCTGCTGGGCACCAGGGCCGTGCAATTCGCGCAAGGTGTCGTGGGTGAAACGGATCGCGTCCGTCGGCCAGGCTGGGTTCCGGCGTTGGCGTACTTCAGCCGGTCCAAGCGCGCCGAACGCGCCAAGACCACCGACGCGCCAAAAGACGCGTGGACTGAAGAGGTCGAGAAAAAATTGGAGAAAACCGACCGCCCGGCGTAATAATCGAACCAGGACGGGCAGGAGGTCGAACCATGCAGCGTCTGATCGT
>JANLHE010000411.1 GCA_024653875.1 Acidobacteriota bacterium | reverse complement strand
GCCGCCATACACGGTGGCGTCGCTGTTGAGCAGTTCCTCGTAGTAGCCGGCCTCGGGCACGCCGATGCGGTACCCGTGACGGACGATGGGCGTCCAGTTGAGGACGACCACAAGCCAGTCATCGCCATCGGCGGCACGCCGAATCAGGGAGATGACGCTGGCTTCGTTGTCGTTGCAGTCGATCCACTCAAATCCGGCGGCGTCAAAATCGACCTGGTACAACGCCGGCTCCGCCGTGTAGCGATGGTTGAGATCCTGCACGAAGCGCAGCACCCCTTTGTGCAGCTTGTCCAGCGGGCCGTCCAGCAGGTGCCAGTCGAGCGAGCGCTCGTGACTCCACTCCTGCCACTGGCCGAACTCGCAGCCCATGAACATGAGCTTTTTTCCCGGGTGCGCGTACATGAACGTGAACAGGGCGCGCAGCGTGGCCGCCTTCTGCCACTCATCGCCGGGGATCCTCGAGATCAGGGATCCTTTGCCATGCACCACTTCGTCGTGCGAAAACGGCAGCACGAAGTTCTCGTTCCACGCGTACAGCATGGAGAACGTCAGGTGCTGATGTTCCCAGCGCCGGAAGACCGGGTCCTTGCCGACGTAGGTCAGGATGTCGTGCATCCACCCCATGTTCCACTTGTAGGTGAAGCCGAGGCCGCCCACCCACGTGGGCCGGCTGACGGCCGGAAACGCGGTGGACTCTTCCGCCAGGATGGCCGTGCCGGGCTGGTGTTCGTGCGTGAGCGTGTTCAGCTCGCGCAGAAAATCAATCGCGTCGAGGTTCTCGCGGCCGCCGTACTGATTCGGCACCCACTCGCCCTGATCGCGCGAGTAGTCCAGGTACAACATCGATGCCACGGCGTCCACGCGCAGGCCGTCGACGTGGAACGACTCCAGCCAGTACAGCGCGTTGGTCAGCAGGAAGTTGCGGACTTCATGGCGGCCGTAGTTGAAGATGAGCGTGCCCCAATCCTGGTGCTCGCCCTGTCGTGGGTCTTCATGCTCGTAGAGGGCGCTGCCGTCAAAGCGCGCCAGTCCATGCGCATCCTTCGGAAAGTGCCCGGGCACCCAGTCGAGAATCACGCCGATGCCCTCGGTATGGCAGGCATCCACGAACGCCCGGAAGTCATCCGGGGCGCCGAACCGGCTGGTGGGCGCGAAGTACCCGGTGACCTGGTACCCCCACGACGGATCGTACGGATGCTCCATCACCGGCATCAACTCGATGTGGGTGAAGCCCAGTTTCTTCACGTACGGCACCAGCTCGCCGGTCAGTTCGCGCCAGGTGAGCGAGCGGTCGCCCTCTTCGGGTTTGCGGCGCCAGGAACCCGCGTGCACCTCGTAGATCGACATCGGCGCATCCAGCGCGACGCCGCGCACGGCGCGCGCGTCCATCCACAACTGATCGCGCCACTGATGCCGGCCCAGCGACGAGGTGATCGACGCGGTGCGCGGCGGCAGTTCGGCCTGCAGCGCGAACGGGTCGGCCTTGGTGAAGGGCGGCCCGCCCTGCGCGGACTCCATCTCGAACTTGTACGGCTGGCCTGCGGTCACGCCCGGCACGAACGTCTCCCAGAGGCCGCTGACGCCGAGGCTGCGCATGACGTGGGTCCGCCCGTCCCAGGCGTTGAAGTCCCCCACCACCGAGACGCGGCCGGCGTTCGGAGCCCACACCGTAAACGTGTACCCGGCCTCGTCGTCGACCACCGCCGGCCGGGCGCCCAGCTTCTCCCACGCCTGCAGCCACGTCCCCTCGCCGAACAGATAGGCTTCGTAGTCCGTGATGACGCGGGTCATGCGCCCAGTGTAAGCCCGGAGGCGACGTGCGGCCACATCAGTCCCAGCAGCGACGCCTGCGTGCGGGACGTGCCCGCGAATCCCGTGGCGGCCTCGAACCGGGCCAGCACCGCGAGCGCGCCGTCGAGCGAGGCCTGATGGACCGCCTCGAACTCCACGCAGCGCACCACGACATCCGCGGCCGTGGCGGTGTAGTGCACCACCTCGCAGTCCGCGAAGTGCCACACCTCCAGGTCCTTCCACAGTTCGCCCTGCCAGACCAGACCCTGCGCGGCCACGAACGCCTCCACCTGCGCGTCCTGATCCACGGGCCGGAGGGCCACGTTCACTTCGTCGCGGACTTCGGCGTCGGCGGCCACGGACTTCACCGTCAGCTCGTGCAGCTCCCGATCGTGACGGTGCCGGATCACGAAGCCGCGGGCGCGCCCCGCCTCGGTGACGAAATACCGATCCCGTACGCGCAGGGTGACGTGCCGCAACGGCGCCAGGGCCGCCAGCGCGCCCCGGAACGCGGCGAGGTCGAAGTCGCCGCCCACGACGAACTTGTGCTCAATCTCCTTGAACCGCAGCTCGGTCATCGCGTCACATCCACCGCTTGAATCGGCCATACCGCCACACCCGCCGGCGCACCGTCTCCGGCCACTGCCGCATCGTCTCCCGCGTGACGGCGACCAGGTCCGGATCCTGGCGCAGGCCCTCGATGATCGCCCGCGCGGGCGCCACCATCCGCGCGTCCCGGCTCGCCAGCATCGCTTCGGCCAGCCGATCGTGCGCGGCGTCCTCGAAATTGTAGCTGCCGCAGGCCACCCACTCGTCGTCGACCAGCACGATCTTCGAGTGTTCGCCGTGGCGGTTTTCATACAGGCGCACACCGGCCTCCAGCAGGCGCCCGTAGCTGGCCGCCGCGGCGATCCACGCAAGGTCGGTGGCCGGCAGCGCGTCCAGGTGCGAGTGAAAGACCTCGACCCGCACGCCGCGCGCGGCCGCGCGGAGCACGGCCGCCATCAGCGGTTCGGTCGGCTTGAAGTAGAAGCTCGTGACGGCAAGCGAGCGGGCGGCGCCATCCACCATCGCCACCATGCGATCGGTCAGCGCGTTGGGTCCGCGCCAGCCGAGCGCGCCCCAGGGCCCCTGGTGCAGGTTCGGATTGCAGAACCAGTAGTCCAACGCCAGATCCGCCGGCTCGGTGGCCGCCTGGGCCTGCAGGTGCGTCACGTCCGCCTCCGGCACCTCGCCCCCGATCAGGCGGCAGCTCTCCAGCAGCACCGGCACCACGGGGCCCCGGACGGCCACGGCGTATTCGTTCCAGCCCTCGAATGACGACTTCGTGATGTTGCCGCTGCCGAGGATGGCCTCGCCCTGTTCCGACACCTGGATCTTCACGTGATGCCCGCCGCCAAGCACGCGCTGCATCAGCCGCGGCGGCCGATACATGGTCACGATGGCGCCGGCGTGCCGGAGCCCGGCCAGCGCCGCCGACAGGGCGCGCCGCTCGGTCCTGCGCATCAGCACTCCGCCGAGCCGCTGCCCGAACCCGTCGATGACGAGCTGCACGCGGACGCCGCGGCGTTGCGCGGCCAGGAGCGCCGCCAGCATCTCGCGCCCGTACGCGTCGAGTTCGATGTAGAAGATTGACTGATAGAGAAAGGCCCGCGCCTCGCGCACCATGGCCATGCGGCGGGCCCATTCCGCCTGGCGCTCCCAGAGCGGCGCGAACGCGGAAGCACTAGAGGCGGTAGCCGCCGGCGACATCGATGTTCACACCGGTCACGTACGTGGCATCCAGCAGATAGGTCACGGCCTGGCTGATATCCGTCAGCGTGCCCGCGCGGCCCAGCGGCACCTCCGCGCCGATTTCATCCGGCGGCGGCAGATCGATGGAGTTCTCAAGCTGGCCGGGCGACACCATGTTCACGCGGATGTGGCGCGTGGCGTACCCGGCGGCCAGCGCGCGCGTCAGGACCAGCAGGCCGGTCTTGCTGACGTAGTAGTCGGCGCCGCGCCGGTTCGCGCGAATGCCTTCGAGGCCGGCCATGCCGATGCTGATGATCTGGCCGCCGTCGGGCATCAGACGGATCGCGTGATAGCAGCAGTAGTACGCTCCCGACAGATTGGCCGCAAGCGTCGCGTCCCACACCGCGGGATCCAGCTTCGTCACATCCTGCGGGTTGTAGTTGCCCACGTTGTTCAGCAGCAGATCGACGCGGCCCTCCCGCGCGGCCACGTCGTCGAACGCGCGCTGCACCTGCGCGGCTCTCGCGATGTCGGCCTGCAGCGCCCGCGCCGTCCCGCCGACGTCGATGATGGCCTGCACCAGCGCCCGCGCCTCGCCGGCCGAGGCCCGATAGATGATGACGACCTCGTATCCGCGCGCCGCCAGCACCTCGCACAGGTGCCGCCCGAGCCGGCGCGCGCCGCCGGTGACCACGGCCACGCGCGTCATTGCCGGACGCGCTCCACGCGTGGCCGGACGCGCTCCACGCGCGGCCGGACGCGCTCCACGCGCGCGAACGAGTTGGCCGCCGACGGCACCGCCTCGGGTTTGCGAATCTCCAGCCGCACGGCCGCCACCTGCGGCAGGCCCGCCAGCAGCATCGCCGCGGCCTCCTCCGCCATTGTCTCGATCAACTGGAACCGGCGCGACTGAATCAGCCCGGTGACCGACGCCACCACGTGGTCGTAATCCACCGCAT
>JANLHE010000407.1 GCA_024653875.1 Acidobacteriota bacterium | reverse complement strand
GGCAGGACGGCGAGGTACTGCTCGAGCGGCGGCTGGCCCTTGGGTGTTTCGATCAGGCCCGTCTGGAACCGGATCACATAGGCGAGCAGGAACGCGGCGGCGGCCGCGAGCACGTCCGTCAGGATGTGGATGATGACGAAGAGCCGGCTGAACCGCTTTACCATGCGTCCGGCCGCTCCACGGTGTCCGCGATGATCTGGCGGAAGCTCGCGTCAAACCGGTCCACGCCGAACATCGCGCCGCGATCGTGCAGCGCGGACGACGACAGCGGCAGGTCATCGACGCGCGCCATGGCGTCGGCGAAGGCCTCGACACGGGCCGCGTCGCCGGTCACCGCGGGATCGACCAGCCAGCCCGAGACACCCTGTTCGACGGTTTCACAGGCGCCGCCCAGGCCAAGCGCGACGACCGGCCGGCCGCAGGCGAGGGCTTCCACCGGCGCAATGCCGAAGTCCTCTTCCCCGGGCAGCACGAGGGCGCGCGCGCCCCGGTACAGCTGGCGCAGCGTGTCATCGTCCACCCGTCCCAGGAACTCGACGCCGGACCCTGCAATGGCCTGCAGGTGCTCAGCGTCAGGTCCGGTACCAACAATCTTCAACGGGGCTCCCAGTCTGGCGGCGGCACGAATGGCGGTGTCGATCCGCTTGTAGGGCACGAGCGCCGAGACCACCAGGAAGTAGTCGCCGGGCGCGTCGTGACCGGGGGTGAAAAACTCCGTGTCCACTGGCGGGTGGAGCACCGAGGCACGACGATTATAGTACCGCCCGATCCGGCCCGCAACGTAGGCCGAATTGGCCACGAAGCGATGCACGCGGTGCGCGGTGTCGCGATCCCAGCGCGCCAGCCAGGCCACGACGTGCCGCGCGGCCGCGCTCCCGGCCCGGCCCAGGCGGTCGGGACCGAAGTACGACGGGAACTGATCCCAGGCGTAGCGCATCGGCGAGTGGCTGTAACACACGTGGACGGCGCGACCCGTCGGCACCACGGCTTTGGCGGCGCAGTGGCTGGTCGAGATGACGAGCGACGCGGTGTCCAGATCGAATTGTTCAATCGCGAACGGGAACAGCGGCAGGTACTCGCGATACCAGCGCGCGGGCGCCGGCAGGCGCTGGATGACCGATGTCCGGACGCGCCGATGTTCGATCACCGGGGACACCGCGCCCGGCACGTGCACCAGCGTCAGCAGATCCGCGTCCGGATACAACCGGCACAGCGACTCCAGCACCTTCTCGCCCCCGCGCATGCCGGTGAGCCAGTCATGCACCAGGACCACCCGGCGGGGCGAGGGACGGTCAGCCACCCAGCACCCGCCGGTAGACCGCGCGCGTGGCCGCGGCTGCCCGGGCCCACGAGAAGGCCCCGACACGGACGCGTCCGCGCCGAATCAACTCCGCGCGCAACGCGTCGTCGCCGAGCACCCGGTGCATCGCGCCGGCAAGCGCGGCCGGATCGAGCGGATCGATCAGGAGAGCCGCCTCGTCCACCACTTCGGGCAGCGACGAAACGTTGGACGTGATGACGGGCGTGCCGCTGGCCATCGCCTCCAGCGGCGGAAAGCCGAACCCTTCGTAAAGCGAGGGAAACACAAACACCCGCGCGAGGCGGTACAACGCGGCCAACGTGGCATCGGGGACAAAGCCGAAGAACCGGACGTGCGGGTGGAGGTGATGCCGGTGCACCAGGCGCCGCAGGCCCGGGTACTTCGAGAGTTCATCGCCGATGATGAGCAGTTTGACGTCCTCGTGCCCCGTCCGCCGCATGATGGCGAACGCCTCGATCAGGCGCTCCACGTTCTTGTGCGGCTTGATGTTGCCGGCGTACAGGATGAACGGCGAGGTGAGCAGAAAGCGGTCGCGCACCTTGGCCACCTCCGCGTCGTCGGGAGGGGTCAGGAACCGCAGATCCAGGCCGTTGTGAATCACCTCGATCTTGCCGGCGGCCGTGTGCAGGTAATGCCGGATGTCGTCCTTGCTGGCCTGCGACACGGTGATGATCCGGCGCGCCTTGCGCGCGCCCATCGACATGAACAGCCGCGCGTACGCGTGGGCGCCGCGGTTGGGCAGGTACTGTGGGAACCTGAGGTGGATGCAGTCGTGAATCGTGGCGACCACCGGGCAGCCGACGAGCGGCGGCACGACGTAGTGGGGCGCGTGAAACAGGTCCACGCGGGCGCGGCGCAGATCGAGGGGCACGCTGAACTGCTCGCGGATCGAGTAGTTCGCGGATCGGTCCACGAGCGGCTCGAACCGGGGGCCCAGCGCGCGCACGAAGTCCGCATCGCGCGGCTGGCAGATGAGCACGTAATGCTCGGGCGTGTCATGGCCGGCGAATTCACGCACCAGGTTCCGCACGTACGTGCCGATGCCGTAGTCGTGCAGCTTGCGCGCATCGATCGCGATTCGAACGGCCGGAGCCTGTGCGGTGGTCACCACGACGATTCTATCGAATGGCGCGCCCGCGCACCGCCAGCCAGGCCCGCAGCAGCGGCGCCCAGTGCGGCGCGTGTTTCTCGTAGAACCGCAGGTGGCTCAGGTCGTAGAGCGGGGAGGCGGGCCGACCGGCGGCCGCAAAGGATCGGCCGCGCAGGTGCACCACCTCGGCGTCGGGCGTGAAGATCACCCGGCCCCCCCGCGCGCGCAGCGCGGCGCAGAAATCCACGTCCTCTTCGTACATGAAGTAGCGCTCATCGAGCAGGCCGGCCTCCTGCGCGGCCGCCCGGCGCACCAGGAGGCACGCGCCGGTGACCCAGTCGACGGTCCGTTCGCGCGCCAGCAGGCGCCGGATGGCGCCTCGCGCCCACGCCGCGCGGCTCCGCGCCAGGCGGACGCGCACGAGCAGCCGGGCTTCGGCGAGCGGCGACAACATCGGCCCGAACGAGACTTCGGGCGCGCCGGTGGCGTCGACCAGGCGCGGCCCGGCCGCCACGGCGCCGGTGGCCTCCAGTCGCGCCACCAGCCGGTCAAGCGCGCCGGCCGGGACCCGGGTGTCGCTGTTGAGCAGCAGCACCAGGGGCGCGCCGGTGCGGCGGATGCCGATATTGTTGGCCGCGGCAAACCCTACGTTCTTGTCCAGCGCCGCCACCTCGACCGCCGGCCATCGCGCGGTGATGGCCGCGACGCTGTCGTCGCTCGAACCGTTATCGACCACGCAGATGTGATGCGGACGGGCGGGTGGCGCCGCATGCAGCGACCCGAGACACGCCTGCACGTCCGCGGACGTGTTGTAGGTGACGATGATGATGTCGAGGGCGGTCATCGCGCGCGCTCGAGCGTGTCCCGGAGGACGGTGGCGGTCCGGGTCCAGGTGAACGCCGCCAGCCGCGCGCGGCCGCGCGCCACCAGCGCGGCGTGCGCGTGCGGATCGGTCAGCAGCTCCGTCAGCGCCCCGGCGATCGCGGGGACGTCGCACGCGACCCGAAGGGCGGCGTCGCCGTACACTTCGCGGGCGACCGGCGTATCGAGCATCACGCTGGGCACCCCGTGCGCGGCCGCCTCCATTGGCGTCATCGCGAAGCCTTCGTAGCCCGACAGGAAGGCGAACACGCGCGCCGAGGCGTAGAGCCGTTCCAGCTCGGCGTCGGAGACATACGGCCGCCACGTGAACGCGCCAGCCAGCCCGAGTGCGTGCGCGAGGGCGGCCGGGTCGAGGCGGGGCGTGGTCTGATTCCCGCCAATCACCACCAGCTGGACGTCGGGCAGGCTGGTGCGCACGCGCGCCACGGCCTGCAGCAGCTCGGGCAGGTGACGCCGGTTGAAGAGGGTGCCAACCGAGAGGACCAGCGGCCGGCGTTCCGCCGCCGGCGGCCCCCCCTGCCACGGCGGCGCGCCCTGCGGCGCGATCACGATCTCCCCGCGGGGCACGCCGGCGTATCGGGCGATGTCGTCCGCGGAAAA
>JANLHE010000405.1 GCA_024653875.1 Acidobacteriota bacterium | reverse complement strand
ACAGAAATGCGAATGGGCGTGCCGAGGAACCCGAAGTGCTCGCGCAGCTGATTCACCAGGTACCGCTCGTACGAGAAGTGGAATTCCGTCGCCACGTTGGTGAAGAACACGAACCGCGGCGGGGCGCTGGCCGTCTGGGCCGCGTACATGATGCGCACGCCGCGGCGATCCTTGCTCGTCGGCGGGTTGGCCACCGTGATCTGCTCCACGAACTTGTTCAGCGCCGACGTCGGCACCCGTTTCGCGCGCGCCTCCGCCACGCGCACCGCCATCTCCAGCATCTTGGCCGTGCGATCACCGGTCAACGCCGACACGTGGAGAATCGGCGCGAACTCCAGGAACTTCAGCTGGAAGCGCAGGCGGTCGTCGTAGTCCTTCACGAACTGCTGATCGCGCCCCGCCATCAGGTCCCACTTGTTGACCACGATGATCACGCCGCAACCGGCTTCTTCCGCCTCTCCGGCGATCGCGGCATCACGGTCCGTCGCGCCTTCCATCGCGTCGATCACGATGACCGCCACGTCCGCCTTCGCCATCGCGCGCTTGGCCAGCACGACGCTGATCGATTCCACCTGGCCGGCCGAGGCCACGCGGCCCGGACGCCGCATGCCCGCCGTGTCCACCAGGCGCAGCGTGCGCTTCTGCCACTGCAGGATGACGTCCACCGAATCGCGCGTGGTGCCCGGCATGTCGCTGACCATGACCCGCTCTTCCCGCAGGAGGCGGTTCACCAGCGACGACTTCCCCACGTTCGGACGGCCCACGATGGCAATCGCGATCTCGGGCTCTTCTTCGGGCTCGGGTTCGGTGGATTTTTCGGGAAAGAGCGTCAAGAGCGCGTCCAGCAGATCCGCCACGCCCTCGCCGTGTTCAGCCGAGACCTCCATGACGCCGAAACCGAGTTGGTGGAACTCCGCGACGCGCGCCCGCGCGCGCTTGTCGTCGGTCTTGTTGACCACCAGAATCACGGGCCGATTGAGCGCGCGCACCGCCTGCGCGATGTCCAGGTCGCCGGGCACCAGCCCTTCGCGGCCGTCCACCAGGAACACGACGATGTCGGCGGTCTGCAGCGCCCGCAGGCCCTGCTCCACCACCATCGCGTGCAGCGGATCGGTGGTGGCGCCAAACAGGCCCCCGGTGTCGGCCAGCATGAACTGGCGGTTGAGCCACTCGGCCGGCGCGCCCACCATGTCGCGCGTGGTCCCGGCCACCGGCGCCACGATGGATCGCCGGGTGCCTGTCATTCGATTAAAGAGGGTGGATTTGCCGACATTCGGCCGCCCGACAAGGACCACGCGGGGGCCTGCGCCCTGTTTCGCCATCCCTGCCAGTGTACTCGCAACAGTTAGCCCGTTACTTGACTCCGTAAGTATGTTTTTTTATAGTGACTTACGGACACTGCTTGGCCCCTAAGTCATGATTAAAGTCGACATCGTCAACGAGGTGTCGCGCATCGCGGAAATCACCAAAGTCAAAGCCGAAGTGGCTGTCGATGCTGTTTTCGACGCCATGCGGGCGTCGATGATGAGGGGTGATCGGATCGAACTGCGCGGCTTTGGTGTCTTCCAGGTGAAACCCCGCAAACGGGGGATCGGGCGCAACCCGCGCACCGGCAAGGAAGTGAAGATCCCGCCCGGCCGGACGATTCGCTTCAAGCCGGGCAAAGAACTGCAGAACATCCCCGGGGAATAGGTGAAGTTCCAGCACGGATGGGCGGCCCTGCCCATCACGCTCTTCATCCTGACGGCGCTCTCGACGACGTTCTTTGGGGCCGGGCCCTGGTACGCCGCGGCGATCCTGCTCATTCTGGGCGCGCACGAGTTCGGCCACTACTTCGCCTGCCGGTGGCACGACGTCGACTGCACGTTGCCGTATTTCCTGCCCGCGCCGATTCTGCTGACGGGCACGCTGGGCGCGGTCATCAAGATTCGCGAGCCGTTCCCGTCGCGGGCCGCGCTGTTCGACATCGGCGTGGCGGGCCCCATCGCGGGCTTTGTCACGCTGCTGCCCTTCCTCGTCGCGGGCATCCTGCTCTCGGATGTCGCGTCAATCCCCAACGATCCGGGCACGTTGATTCTGGGCGAGCCGCTGCTCTTCAAGGCGCTCGCGCGATTCGTGCATGGCCCGCTGCCCGAGGGCGCGGACATCATGATTCACCCGATGGGATTCGCGGCGTGGTTCGGCATGCTGGCCACGGCGCTCAACCTGCTGCCGTTCGGCCAGCTTGATGGCGGACACATCGCGTACGCCGTGTTCGGCCGCCGCGCCACCGCGATGTCGGTGGCTACCCTCGGCATCGTCATGGCCCTCGCGTTCGCGGCGACGAGCTGGATTGCGATGGCCGTCATGCTCTCCGCCATGGCGTGGTTCACGGGCTTCCGCCACCCGGCGCCCTGGGACGACGTGACGCCGCTGTCCAGGGGCCGCCTCCTGGTGGCCGCCCTCGCGGTGCTGATCTTCATCGGCTGCTTCACGCCGGTGCCGATCACGATCACGTGGTAGTCCTGGGGTCCTGGGGTCCTG
>JANLHE010000402.1 GCA_024653875.1 Acidobacteriota bacterium | reverse complement strand
CATGCGCCAGTATCTCGACGCGAAGCGCCAGCATCGCGATGCGATTGTGCTGTTTCGCATGGGCGACTTCTACGAGATGTTCTTCGAGGACGCGATCACGGCGTCGCGCGTCCTTGAACTCACGCTGACGTCCCGCGCGAAGGACACGGCAGGCACCGCGATTCCCATGTGCGGCATGCCGTTCCACGCCGTGGACGGCTACCTCGCCCGGTTGATCCGCAAAGGCTACCGCGTGGCGATCTGCGAGCAGGTCGAAGATCCCCGGAAGGCCAAGGGCCTGGTCCGCCGCGAGGTCACCCGCGTGGTGTCACCCGGCACCTTCACCGATGCCGGGTACCTCGACGCCCGCGAGCCGGCGTTCCTCACGGCCATTGCCGCGCACGGCCCGGACCGGTTCGGCGTGGCCTGCCTCGACGTCTCCACCGGCGAGTTCTCCGCCGCCGAGTGGAGCGGCGCCGACGCCAGGTCGTCCGTGGCCGCCGAGATCGCGGTCCTGCGGCCCAAGGAAGTCCTCGTGGCCGAGGACGCGGATCTCGACGCGCTCATCTCGCCGCTCTCCTCGCCGCGCATCACCCGTCTGGAACCCTGGATCTTTGAATCCGGGCGCGCCCGCGAGGCGCTGCTCGACCAGCTGCGGGCGGCGTCACTCTCCGGATACGGCCTCGACGATGCCCCGGCCGCGACGGCGGCGGCAGGGGCCATCGTGCAGTACCTGCGGACGACCCAGCGCGTGGAACTGGCCCACGTGCGGGACATCTCGCGGCGGCTCAGCGCGGACGCCCTGCTGATCGATCCCGTGACGCTGCGCCACCTCAACGTCGTGGAAGGCGTGGACGGCACGCGCGAGGGATCGCTGCTCGAGGAGATCGATCGCACGGCCACCTCGATGGGCGGCCGCCTGATGCGCGCCTGGCTGGTCCGGCCCCTGGTCGCGCTGGCCCGCATCCAGGATCGCCTCGATGCCGTCGAGGACTTCGCCTTCCACGCCACGGAGCGCGCCAAGCTGCGGGATCTGCTCAAGGGCATTCACGACCTGGAACGCCTCGTCGCGCGCGCGTCGCTGGGGACCGCCGGCCCGCGCGATCTGGTGTCGCTCGGCCAGTCGCTGACGCTGCTGCCCCGCCTGCGCACGATCCTGACGGACCTGCAGGCGCCGCTGGTGCGAAGCCTGGTGGCGGAAATTGACGATCTGATTGACGTGCGCGACGCGATCGACAACACGCTCGTGGACGAGCCGCCGGCGGTGGCGCGCGATGGCGGGCTGATTCGCGACGGCGTCGACGCGGAGATCGACGAACTGCGCGGCATCAGCCGCGGCGGCAAGGCGGCGATTGCGGCGATGGAAGAGGCCGAACGCGCGCGCACCGGCATCAGCTCGCTCAAGATCCGCTACAACCGCGTGTTCGGCTACTACATCGAGATTACCAAGGCGCACCTGGCCAACGCGCCGTCCGACTACATCCGCAAGCAGACGATCGCGGGCGGCGAACGGTACATCACGCCGGCGCTGAAAGAGTACGAAGACAAGGTCCTGCACGCCGACGAGCGCATTGCCGCGCGCGAGGTGGCGCTGTTTGAGGCGCTGCGGAGCCGGGTCGGCGCCGAGGCGCCGCGCATCCTCGATACCGCGCGCGCCGTGGCCGCGCTCGACGTGCTGGCGTCGCTTGCCGAGACCGCGTCGGCGGGCAACTACACCAAGCCGCACGTGCACGACGCCGACGAGTTCTCCGCCGTGGACGCGCGGCATCCCGTCGTCGAACGCCATGCGGCCCAGGCTTTTGTGCCCAACGACGTGGCGCTCAACGGGACCACGCGCCAGCTGGTCATCCTCACGGGCCCCAACATGGGCGGCAAGTCCACGTTCCTGCGCCAGACGGCCCTGCTCGCCGTGCTGGCCCAGACCGGCTCGTTCGTCCCCGCCCGGCGCGCCAAGCTGTCGATCGTCGATCGCATCTTCGCGCGCGTCGGCGCGTCGGACAACATCGCGCGGGGCCAGTCCACGTTCATGGTCGAAATGCAGGAGACCGCCACGATCCTGCACACCGCCACGTCGCGCAGCCTGGTGATCCTCGACGAGATCGGCCGGGGCACGGCTACTTTCGACGGGCTCAGCCTGGCGTGGGCCGTGGCCGAACACCTCGCCACCAACGAACGCGCGCGGCCGAAGACGATCTTCGCCACGCACTACCACGAGCTCACGGACCTGGCGGACGCGTTCGCCGGGGTCGTGAACTTCCACGTGGCCGCCCGCGAGTTCAAGGACGACATCGTCTTCCTGCACAAGGTCATCGAAGGCCGCTCGGATCGGTCGTACGGCATCCAGGTCGCCCGGCTCGCGGGTCTGCCCTCGAGCGTCGTCCGCCGGGCCACGGACATCCTCCGCTCGCTCGAACAGGACGAACTGAAGCGTGGCGGCCGTCCCAGCCTCAGCGGCGCGCCGGCGGCCGCACAGGCGCAGCTCGGCCTCTTTCAGGCGCCGGCCGAACCACATCCGATCGTCGAGCGCGTCAGGCATCTGGACCTCGAGCGCCTGACGCCGCTTGACGCGCTGAACCTGCTCGCCGAGCTCAAGCGCGAGGCCGACCAGTGAGGCGCGCGCTCGCCGGCCTCGGCCTTGCGCTCAGCCTCCTGGGCTGCAGCGGTCCCACGCCTCGCGATCCCAACATCATCGTCGTCGCGATGGCGAACTCGCCGACGAACTTCGACCCGGCGGTGGGGCTTGATGAAGCGTCGCAGAAGATCCACCAGTTGCTGTTCAGCTCGCTCGTGCGCATTGACGAGTCCCTGCGGGTGGTGCCGGATCTGGCCGTGCGCTTCGACTGGCCGGATCCGCTGACGTACGTGGCGGAATTGCCGTCCGGGGTGCGGTTTCATGACGGCAGCGAGCTGACCGCCGCGGATGTGGCGTACACGTTCCGCCGCTTTCTCGATCCGGCGTTTGTCTCCGGCCGCAAGGGCGCGTATCGCGCCCTGAAGTCCATCGACGTGATCGACAACACCCACGTGGCCTTCCGGCTGCACGAGGCCTCCGCGTCGTTCCCCATCAACCTGGTGATGGGCATCGTGCCGGAAGGCACGGGCGCGGAAGCGGCGCGAGCACCGGTCGGCAGCGGCCCGTACCGGCTCGGCGAGTTCGTGCCCGACGACCACACCACGCTCGTGCCCTTCCCCGGGTATTACGGGGGCGCCCCGGCGAACGCCGGGCTGGTCCTGCGCGTGGTGCCTGACGAGACGATGCGGGGCCTGGAATTGCGGAAGGGGTCCGTGGACCTTGTGGTCAACGACCTGTCGCCGGACATCGTGGATGGCCTGCGGCAGGAGGCCCACCTGCAGGTCTTCACCGCCCCCGGCACGGACTTCGCGTATCTCGGATTCAACCTGCGGGACCCGCTGCTGCAGGATCGGCGGCTCAGGCTGGCGGTGGGCTACGCGATCGACCAGCGCGCCATCGTGGAGCACCTGCGCCGCGGCCTGGCCACGCCGGCGATCGGCATCGTGCCGCCGATGTCCTGGGCGCATGAGGCCTCGGCGTTTCACTTCGAGCGCGACGTGGCGCGCGCCAAGGCGCTGCTCGATGAGGCGGGCTATCCCGATCCGGATGGCGACGGTCCGGAGCCGCGCCTCCGGCTGAGTCTCAAGACCTCCACCGCCGAGGCGTACCGCCTGCAGGCCGCGGTCATTCAGCAGAACCTCGCTGACGCCGGCATCGAACTGGAGTTGCGGTCGTACGAGTTCGCGACACTGTTCTCTGATGTCATTCGCGGCAACGTGCAGCTCTATACGCTGCAATGGGTCGGCGTCACGGACCCCGACATGTTGCGGCGCGTGTTCCATTCCTCGCAGATTCCTCCCGGCGGCTTCAATCGCGGCTACTACAAGAACGCCGATGTCGACCGGTTGATTGACGCCGCCTCCGTCGCGCTGGGTGAACAGGAGCGCCGCGCCCTCTACGGCGAGGCCCAGCGGCGCATCGCCGAGGACGCGCCGTACATCAGCCTGTGGTACAAAACCAACGTGGCCGTGGCGCACGTCCGCCTGACCGGGATCACGCTGTCGCCCACCGCCGAATTCACTTTTCTGCAGCACGTGGGTATCTCGCCCGGCGTGCCGCGCCCCTGAACGGAGTATCCCGATGTCTGCCCCTGTTGACTACGATCACGCCCAGCCGCTCTGGTTCGGCGGCGCCTTGCCGGTGATCACTGGTTACGACGACTCGGCTGCCGTCATCCTCCCGGTGCCGCTCGATCGAACGACGTCGTACGTGCCCGGGACGCGCAACGGCCCGCGCGAACTGATCCTGGCGTCCGCGCAGGTGGAATTGTGGGACGAGGAAGTGGGGGCCGACGTCCACACGAAGGGCATCTACACGATGCCGGAGATGGACTTGTCACACGGCACGATGGACGGCGCGATCGCGCGTGTCCACCAGGCAGCGGCCGCCATCCTGGAGTCGGGCAAGTTCCTCGTGACGCTGGGGGGCGAACACTCGATCACGCCGCCGCTGGTGGCCGCCGCCGCCGCGCGTTACCCGGGCCTGACCGTGTTGCAGATCGATGCCCACGCGGACCTGCGGGACGGGTATCAGGGCGAGCACAACAGCCACGCGTCCGCGATACGCCGCTCCCTGGAGTCCGCGCCCGCCGTGCAGGTGGGCATCCGCAACATCTCCGAGGAAGAGGTCAAGGCGCTGCCGGGGCTCGAGACCACCATCTTCTACGACTGGAACATGCGCGACGATCCCCAGTGGATGGATCGCGTCCTGGATGCCCTCACGGGCCCCGTCTACCTGACGATTGATCTCGATGGCCTGGACCCGGCGTACATGCCGGCCGTGGGCACGCCCGAGCCCGGAGGCCTGGCGTGGCGCGAACTGCTCACGCTGCTGCGCCGCACGTTTGCGGAACGCGATGTCGTGGCGTGCGACGTGGTGGAGCTGTGCCCCATCCCGGGCATGTGGTCGTCGAACTTCATCGCCGCCCGGCTGGTCTACAAGCTGCTGACGTACAAGTTCGGACTGCGATAATGCACACGAGACGTGAAGGACCGAAGGAACTTAACCCCAGGTTAGATCCTTCAACGCCTTCATGCCTCGTGTAAGCACACGAGACGTGAAGGACTGAAGGAACTTAACCTCAAGTTAGATCCTTCAACGCCTTCATGCCTCGTGTAAGACCTCTTGTGGAGGGTTACCCGAGCCGGGTGAGTTCGGTGCGCGCCGCGGGGACATAGAGCGAGTCGGGGAACTCGTCCACGACGCGCTTGTAGGCGGTGCGGGCCTCGGCGGCCTTGCCGGCCTTTTCGTAGGCGCGCGCCAGCTGCATCAGCACGCCATCCACCGGCAGCATGCCGTCGCGGTCGGCGGCGAGCGCCTCGAAAATCTGGACGCCCTTGTCGAACTGGCCGCTGGCGATGAGCACCTCGGCCTGCCCCATCTTCGCCATCGGCGCGAACACCGTGGTGCCGGCCGCATCAGCCGCCGCCTGGAAGCCGCGTTCGGCATCGGCGTACCGGCCCAGCGCCATCAGCGAGGCCGCGTGGTGATACCGCGCGGCGATGCCCGCGGTGGTGGAGGGATACGCGTCGATAATCTGCTGGAAGGCCGCCAGGGCGGCCTCGTCGCGCGCGGACTGCGTGGGATACGTCCCCACCTGCTGCACGGCCCCGGGCACGGTGGGTGCGGGCACAATCGGCGCCTCATAAATCGTCATCGCCACGCCCAGCATCGCCCCGGCCTTCTCGGCCGTGTTGCCGCGCCACCAGGAGTACGCCGAGCCCGCCACGACCAGCACCACCACGACCACGGCGCCCAGGATGACGCGGTCCCGATGCGTCGCGATGATCTCGGTGACCCGCGCCACCCGGATGGCAAATTCGTTGCGTTTCAGATGCTGTCGTTCGTGTGCTCTCATGTCTCGACTCCGGGCCCGGTGGTGGGCCCTTCAGTTTAGCCCAAAAGGGTGAATGGTGCGCCCGGCAGGACTCGAACCTGCGACCTTCGGCTTAGGAGGCCAACGCTCTATCCAACTGAGCTACGGGCGCGCAAATGGCCGTCAGTACGCGAGGACGGTGTGGACGCGTTCCTCTAACAGCTTGGCACGACCGCCCAGCGCCACCAGCTCGATCAGGAACTGAACACCCACCACGTTGCCGCCAAGCGAGCGGACCAGGCCGACCGTGGCCGCCGCCGTGCCGCCGGTCGCGAGCAGATCGTCGACGATCAGCACCTTCTGGCCGGCGGTAATGGCGTCTTCGTGAATCTCCAGCGAGTCGGTACCGTACTCCAGATCGTACGACGCCCGGCGCGTGGTGTGCGGCAGTTTCCCCAGCTTGCGCACCGGCGCGAAGCCGGCGCCGAGCCGATCGGCCACCGCCGCGCCAAAGATGAAGCCGCGGCTCTCGATGCCAACCACCAGGTCGATGTCGAGTCCCGCCGACGGCGCGGCCATCGCATCCACCGACGCCCGGAACCCCACCGGATCCTTCATGAGCGTCGTGATGTCATAAAAAAGAATCCCCGGCTTCGGAAAGTCGGGGACGTGACGAATGCGTTCTTTCAGGTCAGTCATGGGCAGAGATCATTATAGAGGTCCTG
>JANLHE010000400.1 GCA_024653875.1 Acidobacteriota bacterium | reverse complement strand
TGCACGATCCCGGTGCCGAATCCAGTTGACCTCGCGCTGGCCGCGGCCGGCACGCCGTTCTACGGCCGGCTGGCGCAGAGCCAGGTCGTGTATGCGGCTGGTGCGCCGAACGCCGGACAGCCGGTAGTGGAGGTGGGCACGCCTGGCGTCGACGAACTGAGCGCGACGGACCAGGGTGGCAGCGTGGGCGTGAACCCGGTCACGCTCAATGTTGGCGCGGATGCGATCTCGTTCATGTGGGATGTCTCGCGCTGGGCCAAGGGCGACGTGTTCGTCGGCCTGAACTACGCGGCGTACAAGGTCCTCGACCGGCACGGCGATTTCAAGCGCTACCTGGCATCGTCCGACTACGGAAGACTTGACCAGTTCGCCGGCGAGGTTGGGGAGGCCACGACCGGCTGTGCGGCCAACTGGCGCACCGGCGAGATCTTCATGACGAACTTCGACGACATTGAGCCGGCGCTCAACGTCATCACGCGCCAGCCTGGTTCCGGTGTCGACTATCCCTTCCCGTATGCCAACCAGGCCCGCCGGGTGTCGACAGCGATCTTCCGCTCGGAGGATCCGACCGACGGCACGTGGGTATATCCGATCGACACGTCGCCGGAGTCGATCGTGTTCGACGGCACCGAGAATCTGTACGTCGGCCATTCCGGTCCCTACTTCGACACCGTCGACTATTCCATTCTGGATCCGAATCTCAAGAAGGTCTTTGACAGCGCCACCTCTTATACGTTCGTGGACGAGCTTGGCGCCGAGGTGCTGGCGCGGCCGATGGGGACGTCAGGCGCCGGGACGCCGATCACCTATTTCCCACCGACGCACAGCCGGCTCGACACGACCGCGACCGGCGAGGTGCAGTTCAACCCCCCGACGCCGTTTACGTGGGGCGCGGGGCTGGACGAAAGCGCGACGCTGACCCTGGCCAAGACCGTCTGGGAAAACGCCGACCTGGATCTCGCGCTCGAAAACGTGTTGGATGCCGGTGTTGCGCTGGCCGCCCGGCCGATTCTCGGCAAGCGTCTGCACAAGTACAACTACACCGGGGCGCCTGCCGCGCCGTACTCTGGTGCCTCCCGCGAACTGCACTGGACCTTCACGAACCGCCAGGGCACGGACTGGCTCGATCTCGCCGCCGACCAGACAACGATGTTCTACACGTCGGAGGACTCGTACATCCACCGGTACGACACCGCGACCGGTCTGCAGATGGCGGACTTCGGCACGGGCCGGCGCCGGCAGCTCGGCGGGGCGGGGCGAGTCTTTCACGCGTTGCGCATTCTGCCCCCCGGCGACGGCACGGGCGGCGTCATCGTGGCGGCCGGGACCGAGATTCTCCGCCTGAACACAGATGGGCAGGTCATCCAGCGTTACCAGGTGGTTGGCGACCCCGATGTTGCGGCGCATGACATCGACGGCGACACCAGAGGGTTGGTGAAGTTCTGGTATTCGCTTGAAGTGGATCCCAGCGGCCGCACGTTCTGGGCGTCCGGCCACGACACCGGATACCTCTACCAGTTCGATCTGGCGACGGGTGCCCAGCTGAAGGGTGTCAAGGCCGTCGACTTTATCCCCCTCAACGACCCGGTTGCCCCGTTCGGCCGCCGCGTCGAGGGTATCTGCATCATGTGGGAATACACGGCGGCGCAGGAAACCTGCGGCGACGGTGTTGACAACGACGGTGACGGCTTCGTCGACGAAAGCTGCACGCCCATCGAAAGCTGCTCGCTCGCCAGCCCCGGCGATGACGACGGAGACGGCCTCGACGATCACAACGATCCGGACTGCGGCGTGGAGCGTCCGCCCACCGCGTTGGCT
>JANLHE010000398.1 GCA_024653875.1 Acidobacteriota bacterium | reverse complement strand
GCGCCACGCGACATGGCCGGAGTGCGATCGTCGCGTGAAGGGCCGCGCCGGCGCGCTCTACAAGAAGGCGATGAGCGCGACCGACGAAGCGGCGATCCTGCGCGGGTGGCAGTTCGACCCGGGCGATGTCTGACAGCCCGTGTGTATTCCCCTTGACGGTCGAAAGGAAGCAACGTTACGCTCCTTTCGACCGTCAGAAGCAGAGACATGGCCACACGTCTGGACAGAGAAACCGCCGCCATCCTGCAGGGCACCCTCGACATGCTCGTGCTGCGCGCGCTGCAGCTGGAGCCGATGCACGGCTGGGGCATCACCGAACGCATTGAACAGTGGTCGGAAGAGGTGCTGTGCGTCGGGCAGGGCACGTTGTACCCGGCCCTGTAGAGACTGGAACGCCAGGGCCTGATCACGTCGGACTGGCAGACCACCGAAAACAACCGCAGGGCCCGGTACTACCAACTCACCACGGCCGGCCGCAAGCACCTCACCCAGGAAATCAAGGACTGGCAACGGATGTCGCGCGCCATCAACCTCGTCCTTGAAGCCGCGAAGGGATAACGCGTCATGGCACAACGCGACGATCGTCTCCAGGAAGAGCTGCAGTTCCACCTCGAACAGCAGATCGCCAAGAACATCCGCTCCGGCATGAGCCCTGACGAGGCGCGACGGAGCGCACTCGTCAAGTTCGGCGGGGTGGAACCCGTGCGCGAGGCGGCGCGAGACCAACTGCGTGGGGCGTGGCTCGCGGACCTCGCTCGCGACATGCGGATGACGTTCCGGGCCCTCGCCCGGGTCCCCGCCTTTGCGGTCACCGCGATCCTGACCTTTGCCCTCGGGATTGGAGCCGCCTCCGCGATGTTCAGCGTCTACGAAGGTGTCCTGCTGCGCCCGCTCCCGTACCCGGAGTCGCACCGCATTGCCTACGTGTATCAACTGAACACCGGTGGGGTCCGCAACCGCGTCGCCGATCCCAACTTTGACGACTGGCGCGCGGGGACGCGCAGCTTCAAGGCCATGGCGCAGATCTCCGCATGGGGAGCCATCCCGATTGCCGGCGCGGGTGACGCCCAACTCGCCAGAATGACCCGTGTCTCAAAGGACTTCTTTGACGCACTCGGCGTCGCGCCCGTTCTTGGCCGCGCGTTCCTTCCGGAAGAACAGCAGCCAGGCGGACCACCGGTCGCGGTGGTCAGTGCCTCGTTCTGGCGGCGATGGCGCGGTGACGCCCAGCCGTCAGGCGAGGTGATTCGCAGCGGCAGTGACGCCATGACGGTGGTCGGCGTGATGCCCGAGGGATTCGACTTCCCGGGCCAGACCTCCATCTGGATGCCGCGGGAACTCTCGCCTCAGAATCCATCACGAACATCCCACAACTCGCTGGTGGTCGCGCGCCTGGCCGACGGTGCGACGCTGGCGCAGGCCAACAGCGACATCAGCGCGCTGTCGCGTGCGTTGAAGGCGCAGCACGGCGACCGCACCTGGATGGAAGATGCGGAAGTGGTGCCGATGCTCGAGGTCATCACCGCCGCATCACGGTCGACGTTGGGCCTGTTGTTTGCGGCGTCCATCCTCCTGCTGATCGTGGCCACCATCAATGTGTCGAACCTCCTGGTGGTGCGCGCCTCGGCCAGGCGTACCGAGTTTGCGGTGCAGCTCGCGCTCGGGGCCACCGCGGGCCGGCTCGGCCGGCAGCAACTCGCCGAATCGATGGTGTTGTGTCTGGTCGGTGCGGCCCTTGGCGTGGCTGGCGCCATGGCGGCGGTCCGGCTGTTCGTGGCTGCGGGTCCGGCCGCTGTCGCGCGCCTGGAGACCATCCAGGTCAGCTGGCCTGCGGTGGCGTTCGCCGTCACGCTGTCAATGCTCGCCGCGGTGATCCTCAGTGTGGTCACGGTTCTGGGCGCAAAGAGCACACACGTCAGCGCCGCGATTGGTGGCCAGGGCCGCTCCGGCACGAGCAGCCGGCGTCAGGCCCGCATTCGCGAAGGGCTCATCGTCGCCCAGGTGGCGATGACGCTGGTGCTGCTCGCCGGCGCGGCGCTTCTGGGCAGAAGCCTCATGGCGGTGATGTCGGTCGACCCGGGGTTTTCGCTTGAGGATGGATTGGTGGTGGAGCTGACCATTCCCGGCGATGGGAGCCCCGAGGCCGGGTCTCGCCAGGTCGCGTTCCAGGACGCGGCGATTGAACGCCTGCAGCAACAGCCTGGCGTCACGAAGGTGGGACTGGTCACCGCGTTTCCCTTGGGCGTGCTCTGGGGCGCCAACGGATCCTTCATCGAGATGACACGACCGGATGAGATCACCACCTTCAAGGGGTTCAATCGCAACGATCCTGTCTACAAGGCACGAACGGGATCGGCCGAATACCGGCATGTCAGCGGCGACTACTTCGGCGCGATGCGGATTCCGCTGCTCGAAGGGCGGCTGATTGACGGCAACGATGGGCCCGACTCACCGCAGGTGGCGGTGGTCAGCGAGTCGCTCGTCAAGGCGCGCTGGCCCGATCGCAGCGCGCTGGGCCGATGGATTCAGTTCGGCAACATGGATGGCGACCTGCGGGGAATCCAGGTCGTGGGTGTCGTGGGGGATGTGCGGGAGGTGTCACCGGAGTCGCGCCCGTCGCCCACAATCTATGTCTCCGCGCGCCAGCGGCCGAGGCAGGCCGGGCGCGCGTGGGTCGTGGTGAAGGGGCCGGCGTCAACAACGCTGGCCGAGACCGCCCGGCGGGTTGTGCGTGAGATCGATCCCGAGGTGCCGGTCGCGATCACCACCGTGTCGGCGGCGGTGGACACGGCGCTCAACTCGCGGCGGTTCACCCTCTGGCTCGTTGGTGCCTTCGGCGCAGCGGCCCTGATCCTGGCAGCCCTCGGTGTGTATGGACTGATCTCCTTCGCCGTCAGCCAACGCCGTCGCGAGATGGGCATTCGCATGGCCCTTGGCGCCGAACCGCGCTCACTGGTGTTACTTGTGGTCCGGCGTGGTCTGGTGCTCGCTGCTGTCGGCGCCGCGATCGGCGTGGGGTTGTCCAAGGCCGGCGCCAGCGCCCTGGACGGGTTGCTCTACAACGTCACCCCCGGTGATCCACTGACGATCGGTGCAGTTGTGCTGACGATGTTGGTGGTGGCGACGGCGGCCAGTTACGCACCCGCGCGCCGGATTCTCAAACAGACGCCTGGCAGAACGTTGCATGACGTCTGAGATGCTGGTTGCGCGGCCAGCCGAGTTGATTTGCCTTGAACTAGCCTTTTGCCTATAATAGGCAAAAGCAATGAATCAGGCAAATTTGATCGCAGACATTGTGCGGGCCCTCGCGGCACGTCTTCCGGACGGGTGGAAGGCGGTTTCCATCCCCGGAACCCCACGGAACGGGCCGAATGCGTCTTTAAGGATCACTGCCCCCGATCGCGCGTCGGCCACGATTCCTGTCGAGCTCAAGGACCGGTTGCTGCCCAGAGGAGTTGTTGATGTCGTCGCCGCGCTGGCTCAATATGCCCCAGGTCCGGCGCTGGTTGCCGCGCCATTCCTGTCACCGCGCACGCGCGACCAGCTGCGGGCCGCCAACCTGAATTACATCGACCTGACCGGGAATCTCCGATTGGTGCTGTCGCGGCCAGGACTCTTTGTCGAGACGGCTGGGGCGCTTGCGGACCCTCGCCCTCTCACCGTGCCGAGCCGGTCTCTCCGCGGGCCGAAGGCGGGACGCGTGGTTCGGGCGCTCTGTGATTTCCGTCTGCCGCTGTCGATCTCGGATCTTGGCGCCCGGGCACAAGTCGATATCAGCTACGCGTCCCGACTGGTGGAGTGGCTCGCGCAGGAAGCGCTCCTGGAGCGAAAGCCTCGAGGCGCTGTCGAGGCGGTTGATCGGCCGGCTCTGATTCGACGATGGGCACAGGACTACTCAGTGCTCAAGAGCAATGACGCGCGAGGGTTTCTGGACCCACGTGGCATCGACAATCTAGTTCGCGGACTCGCGAACGCTGGGACTCGCCGGATGGTCATTACAGGGTCGCTGGCCGCCAACAGGATTGCTCCCATCGCGCCCGCGAGGCTCGCGATGGTGTACGTCGACGATATCGCCGGTGCGGCAAAGGCCCTCAATCTGGTGCCGGCTGACACCGGCGCAAACGTGATGTTGTTGGCGCCCTTTGATGAGGTTGTCTTTGCGCGACCAACCACGACTGATGGGCTGACGTTCGTCGCCGCGAGCCAACTCGCGGTGGATCTTCTGACCAGTCCCGGCCGGGCTCCGAGTGAGGCCGAGCCCGTCCTTCAGTATTTGTCCAGTCCCCGCGAGGAAGACCTGGCGTGATCGCGGCTATCTACGTCGCCGCTCGTGAAGTGCTGCTCGACGCGCTCGACGCCCTTGGTGAACAACGCCACGCCGTCATTCTGGCTGGGGCCCACGCTTGCGGCGGATCTTCTTGAAGCGATCAGAGCCGACCATGGCTGATCGCCAGCCGTGCGCGCGCTCACGTCAGGCCGCCCTCAAGCGTGCGCCCCTTCGAGGTGCTTCAACGTCGGGAGTTTCCTGATCGCCTTTCCCGTCTTGGCCTCGGCCAACCGAAGTTCATACAGGGCCTGAAGATTGAGCCAGAACTCGGGGCTC
>JANLHE010000397.1 GCA_024653875.1 Acidobacteriota bacterium | reverse complement strand
ATGCGGTGGAGGCCGGCGCGCTTCATGGCGCTGCCCTTGAGCGCGGTCACCCACGCCTCATCCGTCATGCGACAGAGATCGATCAGGCGCGGCGAACGGAAGACCTCGCGCGGCTGCCAGGCCGGGTCGTCGCTGACGCCGGCGCGGCGATTCCACGGACACACGTCCTGACAGATATCGCACCCGAAAATGTGCTCGCGCACCGCCGGCTGCAACGACGCCTCCACCGCGCCGCGCACCTCGATGGTCAGATACGACAGGCACAGCCTCGCATCCAGCTCGTACGGCGCGACGATGGCCTGCGTCGGACACGCCTCAATGCAGCGGGTACACGTGCCGCACTGATCGACACCGGGCGTATCGGGCTCCAGCTCCAGGTTGGTGACGATCTCGCCGAGAAACAACCACGACCCGATCTCCGGATTGATCAGGCACGTGTTCTTTCCAATCCACCCCAGCCCCGCCGCTTCCGCATACACCCGCTCCTGCACCGGCCCATCGTCCACGCACGTGAACGCCTCGAGGCCGGGGGGCGCCGCGCTCGCGAGCCACGCCAGCAGCGCACGCAGACGAGCACGCAGGACCGCGTGATAGTCGGCGCCGCGGGCGTACTTCGCCACACGGACGACATCGAGGTCCTGGGGTCCTGAGGTCCTGGGGTCCTGGGGTCCGACTTTCGCGTTGTACAAGACAGCGACGGAGATCACCGACCTGGCGGTCGCGAGGGATTTCCGGACGTCGCGGCGTTCGCCGGCGGAATCCTCGAGGTACCGCATCTCGCCCGCGCGACCCTGCGCAATCCACTCGGCCAGGCGGGCCAGCTTCGGGTGCTCACCGGCTCGTGCAATGCCGCAGAGATCGAAACCGGCCTCGGCGGCGCGGGCTTTGATGGCTGAGGCCGTGACGCGGTTCATTTCCGCAATGCGAGTCTCCGAAGCACGTACGGAAGAATGCCGCCGTGGCGGAAGGCCACGAGTTCCTCCGGCGTGTCCACGCGGACCGTGGCCACGAACTCGGTCAGCGTGCCATCGGGCGCCGTCGCGCGAACAGACACCGTCCCGCGCGGGGTGAGCGCCGCGCCGGAGCCCACGAGCGTGAACGACTCGTGGCCCGTCAGGCCGAGCGTGGCCGGGGTGTCTCCGCCGCGGAACTCCAGCGGCAGCACGCCCATGTTGACCAGGTTGCTCCGGTGGATGCGCTCGTAGCTCTCCGCGATCACGGCCTTCACGCCCAGCAGCATGGTGCCCTTCGCCGCCCAGTCGCGCGACGATCCGGATCCGTATTCCTTGCCGGCAATGACGATGAGCGGGGTGCCGGCTGCGCGATACTGCTCGGACGCGTCGTAGATCGACAGGACGGGATGGAGCGAGTCGCCGAGGTAGGTCGTCCACCCGCCCTCGGTGCCCGGCGCGAGCTGGTTGCGCAGCCGCACGTTGGCGAACGTGCCGCGCATCATGACCTCGTGGTTGCCTCGACGCGATCCGTACGAGTTGAAGTCCTTCGGCTCCACCCCGCGCGCCATGAGATACGCGCCGGCAGGGCTGTCCTTTTTGATCGCCCCGGCCGGAGAGATGTGGTCGGTGGTGATGCTGTCGCCAAGCAGCGCCAGCACGCGCGCGCCGGCGATCTCGACGAGCGCGGCGGGTTCGGCCGGCAGGTTCTCGAGGAACGGCGGACGCCGGATGTACGTCGAGTCCGCGTCCCACGTGAACCGGTCGCCGGTGGGCACGGGCAGCGTCTGCCACCGCACGTCCCCTTCGAACACCTTGCTGTACTGCTCGCGGAACATCTCCGCCGACAGCGCCGACAGCATCGTCGCCTGAATTTCCTGCTGCGTCGGCCAGATGTCCTTGAGGAACACCGGCGCGCCGTTCGATCCCATGCCGAGCGGCTCCGTGGTGAGATCGAGGTTCATCGTGCCGGCGATGGCGTAGGCCACCACGAGCGGCGGCGACGCGAGGTAGTTCGCGCGCACATCCTGCTGGATGCGGCCCTCGAAGTTGCGGTTGCCCGAGAGCACCGAACACACCACCAGGCCCTGCTCGCGAATCTCGGCCGAGACTTCCTCGGGCAGCGGACCGCTGTTGCCGATGCACGTCGTGCAGCCGTAACCGACGACGTTGAAGCCGAGGGCGTCGAGCGGCGCCTGCAGGTTGGCGCGGTTGAGGTAGGCACTGACCACCTTGGAGCCGGGCGCCAGGCTGGTCTTCACCCACGGCTGGCGCATGAGACCGCGTTCGACGGCCTTCTTCGCGAGCAGGCCGGCCGCGATCATCACGCTCGGATTCGACGTGTTCGTGCAGCTGGTAATCGCCGCGATGACCACCGACCCGTGTTCGAGCTGCGTGGCGGTCGCGACCGCGGGGCCGCCGGCCCCGGCCGTGGCGGGCACGCCCCTGACGCCCTTCTTCAGTTCATCAAGCGCGGCGTCGAACGAGTCGGCCGCATTCGACAACGACACGCGATCCTGCGGACGCCGCGGCCCCGCGAGGCTGGGCACCACATCGGAGAGGTTCACGTCCAGCGTGTCGGTGTACACCGCATCCGGCGTCGTGTCCGTGCGGAACAGGCCCTGCGCGCGCGCATACGCTTCCACCAGATCCACCTGCGACGCATCCCGCGCGGTGAAGCGCAGGTAGTCCAGCGTCATGTCGTCGATCGGAAAAATCGCGACGGTGGCGCCGTACTCCGGGCACATGTTGCCGAGCGTCGCGCGGTCGGCGATGGTCAGGTGCTTGAGGCCGGGACCAAAAAACTCCACGAACGCGCCGACGACCTTCTTCTTGCGCAGCGCCTCCGTAATCGTGAGCACCAGGTCGGTGGCCGTCATGCCCTCTTTCAGCTCGCCGGTCAGCCGGCACCCGACGACCGGCGGAATGAGCATCGAGCTGGGCTGGCCGAGCATCGCGGCTTCCGCCTCGATGCCGCCGACCCCCCAGCCCACCACGCCCAGGCCATTCACCATGGTCGTGTGCGAATCGGTGCCGAAGACGGTGTCGGGATACGCGATCGGCCGGCCCGCGTGGGTGTCGCGGCACACCACGCGCGCCAGGTACTCGATGTTCACCTGATGGACGATGCCCGTCTCGGGCGGCACGACGCGGAAGTTGTCGAAGGCGTCCTGTCCCCAGCGGAGGAACACGTAGCGCTCCCGGTTGCGCTGGTACTCGAGCGCCGAGTTGAGTTCGAGGGCGTCGGCGCGGCCGAAGTGATCCACCTGCACGGAGTGGTCGATGACCAGTTCCACCGGCTGGAGCGGATTGACCTGCTCCGGCCTGCCGCCGAGCGACACGATGCCGTCGCGCATCGCGGCGAGGTCCACCACGCACGGCACGCCCGTGAAGTCCTGCAGGAGGACGCGGGCGGGCATGAACGAGATTTCCTTTTCGGTGGGCTTCCGCACGTTCCACGAGGCGAGCGCGCGGATGTCATCCGCCTTCACAAAGGCGTTGTCCTCGCGGCGCAGCAGGTTCTCAAGCAGGATCTTCAGCGAGAACGGCAGGCGCGAGACCGCGGGGAACCCCGCCGCCTCCAGCGCCGGCAGGCTGTAGTAGTCCAGCGAATCGTTTCCGACTTTCAGTGTCTGACGTGTCTTGAACGTATTGAGTGACATGTTGAGTGGTCCTACCGACCGATAACCAGCCCCGCGGCGAACATCGGAGCCAGGCGCGTGCCTGCATCCCCGAAGGCGATTCCCCCGTGCCTGGCCCCCAACCGGACCTCGGCGCGGAGCGCCAGCCGCCCGAACAGCCCCGGGCGCGACTCGCGCACCCAGTATTTTATGCCGCCCCCGAGATTCGCGCTCAACCCGTTCGCCACAAGCGTCCGATCGGTGGTCAGTTCCCTGAGCCAGCCCGCGCCCGCGCGCACAAACGGATCCCATCGGCCGCGCCTCGACAACCGGTACTGCAGGGACCCTTCCACCGTGAACTGGTGCAGTCCCAGGCGCGCGGTCATCGGCGCCGCGTCCTCGAAGTCCGACGTCACCCGGGTCTCCAGGTTCGCCTTCACCCAGCTGCCGCCAAGTTCGATCAGCAGGCGCGGCCGGATCCGCACGGCGATCTGTGCCTCCGCACCCGTGCCCGTGGCCACCCGGTTCGACGTCTTGAAGAGCGTCAGCGCGTTGCCGCCAGAGTCGACGAGCGTGGCGTTCACGTCCCCCGCCGACGCACGTCCGGAGACGACGCCGCCAAGAGTCACCTCCACCCGCGGCGTCTGCGCCGAGGCCGCGGTGACCGTGGTCGCGAACACACAAGTAGTCAGTGCGAGCAGGACCCGGGTCATTTCGCGTTCACCACGATGTGAAGGGACGGCCCGGCGCCCCCGCGCGGTACGGGCACGAGTTTCGCGAAGAACGCCGGCTTGAAGCTGATGTTCACCCCGGTGTCTTCGTCGAAGAAGCTGTCGAGATCGGCGTCATCCAACGGTTCGACGCGGACAACGTAGAGGCCGGGGGCGAGGCCGGCCATGGTGAAGTCGCCTGCGGCCGTGAGGGAGAAGGTACTGACGAGGTCCCCCGTGCCGGTGTGCAGCGCCGTCACGTGCGCGCCAAAGATGCCGGCATTGCCCAGCGTCACGCGGCCGCTGATGGTGCCCGTCTGCGCGCCGCTGCCGTAAATGTCCGCGAACCCCGCCCGGTCATCGGCCTCGAGCGTCCGGTCCTCGATGTTGCCGGCCGGATACGCGATGGGAAACATGACGGCGCGTTTCCCGAGCACGCGCCTGCCCCCGGTTGACCGAATCTCGGTTTCACCGAGGGCGGAGTGCCCCATCCCCAGCAGGTGGCCGACCTCGTGCAAGCCGACCGACTCCAGGTCGAATCGCTCCGCCTGGCCGGCCGGCGCCACCGACCACTTGAAGGTGGTGTTGAAGAAGATGTCCGACTCCAGAATCTGTCCGGTCACCTCGTCGAACTCGAACGTCGCGGCGCCCAGCGTGCGATCCAGTTCCGGCCGGGCGCGGAAGCCGATGACGTTGATGCCGTCGGCCGCAAACGGTTCCGCGCCGGTGAAACCCGTGAACGAGTGGGTGACAGCCACACGGGGCACCGACGCCCACGTCGAGAACGCGCGGCCCATGGCCGCTTGCAGTTGCGCCGCCGTCACCCCGTCCGCGTCGCGGTTGGTGACGAAATAGCTGACTGGTTGCGTCCAGTGGATGCCGACCAGGCCGGTGGAGGTGAAGAAGCCCAGCTTCAGGTAGGCCATTGGCGTCGCTGCCATGAGGCCCGCGAGGAGGAACGAGGCAATGAGGCGACTCATGGTGTCCTCGCCGCCACTACGAGGCGAACCAGCGATTCAAACTCTGGAAGCGGCATCGACTTGCGGCGCGCGTCGCCTCTGACCACGGGTCCCGAGGCGTTCGTGGTGACGCCGGCCACGACCGGCGCCCTGACGGACGGCGCGGCGCGCGGCGACGCCGCCGTGAGGCGGTAGATGCCCTGCGACAACCCGACCGGCCACCACGTGTCACCCGGCCCCCGCTTCAGGAAGAACACCGCCTGCTCCCCGACGCGCATCGCCGGTGCGCCGGTCATCACGGTGCGATACCGGCCAATCACGCCGCCCGGCACCCGCATCGACACGAACGGACCGGCCGCGCCCTTGAGCACGGCATCCACGGCAATGGTGACCACGGACTCCACGTCACCCGCGGCGGACCGCGCCGCGCGCACGTCGGTCACGCGCCCGCGCACCACCACCGCCGAGTCCGCCACAATCTCGCGGAATTCAGCGCTGAGAAACGTGTTGGCGCCCAACGCGGCGTGGGCCAGGCCCACCCCCAGAATCACGACCAGACACATGCGACGCACCATGTGTCCAGTCTAGGCCCTGAGCACCGCCGCGGCGGCGCGCTCCGAGGCGCCCGGGCCGCCGAGCCGGCTGACGACATCGGCGAGGCCGGTGCGCATGGCGGCGGCGCGCGCGGGGTCGGTCAGCAGGGCGCGCGCCTCGGCCGCGACAGCATCGGCGGTGCACGCGTCCTGGATCAGCTCCCGCACAATCGGCCGGCCCGCCACCAGGTTGACCATGCCGTAGTTCTCGACCCGCACGAACCGCCTGCCGATGGCATAGGTCACCGGCGACACGCGATAAACAATGACCATCGGCCGCTGGTGCAGCGCGGTCTGCACCGTCGCCGTGCCCGATGCGGTGACGACGATGTCCGAGGCGGCCAGCACGTCGTCCGCCGCGCCGGAGAGGATTCCGAGGGGAACGCCGGCCGCGCGCAACGCGTCCAGCGGCGCGAACAGGCTGTTGTCGAGCGCCGGCGCCCGCGCCACCAGGAACTGCACGCCGGGCACGTCGCGCGCCAGCCGCGTGGCCGCATCCACCAGCGTCGGCAACAGCAGGTGCAGTTCGTTGCGCCGGCTTCCTGGCAGCAGCGCCACCACGGGACGCGCGGGGTCCAGACCGGCCGCGCGGCAGGTGTCGTCACGCGAGCGGCCCGCCGCCGCCAGATCGATCAGCGGATGCCCGACGAACTCCACCGGCACGCCGGCATCCGTGTAGATCGCCTCTTCGAACGGGAAGATGACCAGCATCCTGGACACGTACCGCTTCAGCGTCTTGAGACGGCCGGCGCGCCACGCCCACAGTTGCGGGCTGATGTAGTACACGATCGGGATGCCGAGCCGGTGCATCACCGGCAGCAGGCGGAAGTTGAAATCAGGAAAATCGATGGCCACGAACACGTCCGGCGTGCGCGCGCGCGCGGCCGCCTCCAGCGTGCCCAGCATCGTCCACGATTTGCGCACCACCGACAGAGCCTCTGTCAGGCCGGTCACGCTGAAGCCGTGATAGTCGCCGATGAGCTCGGCCCCGGCGGCCGAGAGCTGCGCGCCGCCAAATCCAAACGCGGTGGTGCCCGGCGCGAGCGCCTGCAACGCGCGGACGAGGGCGCCGGCGTAGAGATCGCCGGACGCCTCGCCGCACGAGATCATCACGCGGCGCGGGGACACGGGTGGCGCCGGCTCAGTCACGCCCGGCCGCGGACGCCTTTCGGAGGTTGGGCGCGTTCAGATCCAGCTGGGCGGCGGGAATGCGCTCGAACTGCTCGAACCCCATCGCCTTGAGCTGATCCACGAAGGTCGAGGCGTCCCCCACCAGGACGATCGACAGGCGATCCGGAAACAGGAACTGGCGCGCCACGCGCTGGATGTCCGCCACCGACACGCGATCCACTTCCTCGCGGTACGTCTCGAGTTCATCCAGGCTCAAGCCGAAGAACAACTGGTTGAGCACCTGCATGGCAATGGCCGCCGGCGTTTCGATGGTCAGGGGAAAGTTGCCGGACATGTAGTCCTGCGCGCCGCGCAGTTCGCGCGGATCCACGGGCTCCTTCTGCAGGCGGAAGAACTCATCCACCGCCAGCCGCAGCACCTGCCCGGTCGTCGAGGACTGGGTGTCGGTCTCGGCGATGAAGCTGCCGCCGTACTTGTACGCGCGGTAATTCGCCGACGCGCCGTAGGTCAGGCCGCGATCGCTGCGCAGCACGCCAAACAGGCGGTTGGCGCCTTCGCCGCCGAGAATACGCAGCGCCATGTCCACCGGCACGTAGTCGGGATGCGTCCGGCTGATGCCGATCTGTCCGATCCGAATCTCCGTCTGCACCGAGCCGGGCCGATCGACCACGACCACCCGCCGGGTCGGCGGCGGCGGTTCGTCGAATTTCATGACGGGCACCTTGCCCTTCGCCCATCCGCCAAACGCTTTTTCGGCCGCCGCGAACGCTTCCTCCGTGGTGAGGTCGCCCACGATGGCCAGCAGCGCGTTGTTGGGCACGAACCACGCCTTGTGGAACGCCACCATGTCGTCGCGCGTGATGCGCCGTAGCGCGTCCACCGAGTTCGGCCCCGGCCGGCCGTACGGATGGAACCCGAACACCAGGCGATCGATCAGCGAGTTCGCGATGAACTCCGGGTCCTCTGCGCTGACCTGCAGCCCGGAAATCGCCTGATCCATCTGCCGCCGGATCTCGCCGGGGTCGAACGCGGGACGCTGCACGATGTCCGACGCCAGATCCAGCGCCAGCGCCACCTTGTCTTTCACCACCGCGCCGTTGACGAACGTCACCTCGTTGGCCGCGCCCACGCCCATCGCGCCGCCCGCGGACTCGATGGCGTTGGCGATGGCCTCGGCTGACCGCGTGGTGGTGCCCTGGTCCATCAGCGCGGCGACAAACGCCGCCACGCCCGGCTTGCCCGGCGCGTCCTGCGCGGCGCCTGCGCGAATCAACAGCCGGTAGCTGACCGCGGGCTGCTCGTTCTGCGTCACGGCCAGCACCTGCAGGCCGTTGGCCAGGGTCTTCAGCTTGAACGCCGGGAACGACACCCGGCGCGACGGCAGCGGACGCGGCGGGCTCTCTTTGGGCCACGTCGCCATCTGCGCCGCCGCCGGCGCGGCCAGTGACGCCATCAACACGACGGCCGCGAGGCCCACACGATGGAGCCGCTTCATTGCACACCTCCGGAGGGGCGGCCCGGTTGCCCGGGAATGATCGTGATCACGAATCGCGATTCGGGCGTGAAGTAGGTGCGCGCCACGCGCTGCACATCCTCGATGGTGACGTTCTGGAACAAATCGAACTCGCCGTCGGCGGTCTTCACGTCGTCGTGAATCACCACCGCGTGCGCCAGGTGCAGCGCCTTCTGCTGGATGGTCTCGCGGCCCAGGATGTAGTCGCGCGCGAACTGCCGCTTGGCGCGACTGAGTTCTTCCGCCGTGATCGGCGTGGTCTTCATCGCGTCAATCTGCGCCGTCAGTTCCTTCAGCACTTCCTCGTTGGTCTTGCCCGGCGCGACGATCGCCACCGCGTACATCAGGTTGGGGTGCTCGATGAGCTTCGCCTCGCCGAACGCCGCCAGCGCCAGCTGCTTGTCGTACACCATCGAACGGTAGATGCGGGAGCTCTGCCCGTCCGACAACACCTTCGCCAGGATGTGCAAGGGGTACGCGTCCGGATCCCCGTCGTAGGTAATCGGGTAGCCCACGACCACCGCCGGCAGCGGCCACGGCTGCGTGACGGTGAAACGGCGCTCGGCGGTCGGCGCCGGTTCCTTCGGAATGTCGCGCGGCACCGCCTTGCCGCGCGGAACGCGGCCGAAGTACTGCTGCACCAGCGTCAGCGCCTGCGCCGAGTCGAAATCCCCCACCAGCGTCAGCGTGGCGTTGTTCGGCACGTAGAACGTCTCGTAGAACCCGCGCACATCGTCAATCGTCGCGGCCTCCAGATCCTTCATGTGCCCGATCGTCTGGTGCTTGTACGGATGGGTGGTGAACGCCTTGTCGAAGATGACCTCGGACAGGCCGCCGTACGGGACGTTGTCCACGCGCATGCGCCGCTCTTCCTTGACCACGTCGCGCTCGCTGAGGAACTTCGCGGCGCTCACGTCGAGCGAGCCCAGCCGATCGGCCTCCAGCCACAACACCAGGGGCAGATACTGCGCGGGCACGGTCTGCCAGAAGATGGTGGCGTCCTCATCGGTGGACGCGTTCGCCTGGCCGCCAATGCTGGTGATCCAGGACGGGTGCTGGTCCGCGCGCACATTCTTGGAGCCCTTGAACATCAGATGCTCGAACAGGTGCGCAAAGCCGGTGCGGCCCGCCTTCTCGTTCTTGGATCCGACGTGATACCAGACCGAGAGGTGCACGATCGGCGTCGAGTGATCCTCGAGGAACACCACCTGCAACCCGTTGGGCAGCGTGGTCATCGTGTAGTCGAATTTGGGCGGGCGGACGATCGTGTCCTGGGGCGTGGCGCCCACCGAGAGGAACAGAACGCCGGCCACCGCCAGCGCGCGACCAATTGTGTGTCGGAGCATTCCCCCGATTATAACTGGCCCTTGTCGCCCCTGCGGAACCGGACGGCCCACCGCCGCCACCGCGCGATGGGGACGGCGGGGATCCCGGCGTAGGTCCGCCCCCCCTCCAGGTCGTTCATCACGACGGATTTTCCCGCCACTTTGGCGCCTCGTCCCACCCGGACGTGATTGATCACGCCCACCTGGCCGCCCAGCACCACGTCGTCTTCCAGCACGGAACTGCCCGCGATTCCCACCATGCCGGCCAGCAGGACGTTCCTGCCGATCTTCACGCCGTGGGCGATGTGCACCTGATTGTCGATCTTGGTGCCGGCCCCGATGCGAGTCTCGCCGATCGCCGGCCGATCCACCGTGGAGTTCGCGCCCACGTCGACATCGTCCTCGATGACCACGATGCCGACCTGGGGAATGTGCTGATGGGTGCCGTCGGCCCGCGTGGCGAACCCGAACCCGCCACTGCCGATCACGGCGCCGTCCTGCAGCGTCACGCGATCGCCAATCACCACGCGATCCCGGACCGAGACGTGCGCGTGCAGCACGCAGGCCTCGCCCACGCGCGCGCCAGGGCCCACCACCACGTGCGGGTGCAGCATCGTGCGCGCGCCGATGCGGGCACCGGCGCCGACGGCCACGAACGGCCCGATCGACACGCCGGCGCCGAGCGTCGCCGTGGGATCCACCGACGCGAGCGGATGCACGCCCGGCGCCACCGGCGCCTCCGCGGGCATGAGCAGCGCGATCGCGGACGCGCAGGCGACGTAGGGCCCCGGCGTGCGCAGGATCGGGCACGGCGCGCTGACGAGCGTGTCATCAGCGAGAATCGCCGACGCGCGCGTGGCCGCCACCTGCGACGCGAACTTGGGATTGGTCAGGAACGTGAGATCGCCGGGCCCCGCGTCGGCCAGGCTGTTGACGCGGGAGATCTCCACGTCGGCCGCGTCCGCGGAGCCGTCAACGCGGCAACCAAGGTGCTGGGCGAGCGCTCCGAGTTTCACGCAGGGGAGAATACTACGGACCGCGCCAGCAGCTACGGGACGGCCCTGGCGGTCCGGCGCACGAACGCGGTGAGCCGCTCGAGGCCGAGGGCGGCGCCGATCGCGTCCACGCGCGCGTCGCGCTCGGGGCCCGGCAGCGCCATGACCGTCTGGAGTTCGGTCAGCGGCGCCGACGGTGCGGCCGTCCACAACGAGGCCTCCATGCCCTTGCGGGCGCCGCGCAGCGAGAAGAAGTGCCCGACGCTGCGGAAGATGAAGTAATACGCAAGGACGTTGGGGCCGGGCACCAGCGTCAGCGGCGCCGAGGCCACCACGATGGCGGCATCGATGCCGCACCAGAGCCGGTGTTTCTCGTAGTCCTTGGCGAACTCGGCCGTGGCCAGGGCAATCGCGCCCGCCGACGTAACGGTCTCGGAGTGCAGCAGCCGCGCGGAGGTCGCGTGCCGCAGGTGCCAGAGCAATCGCTGCTCGGCGACGGCCGCCGCCAGCCTCCGCCTGATGAAGCGGCCGGCGCGGCTTCCCTCCTTGGATGCCGGATGCCCGGCCTCCTGACGCCGCTCTTCCGCCTCGCCTTCCGCCAGCGCCTGCTTGAAGCCGCGCACGAAGCGGCCGGGAATCGACTTGAGGCGCTGCACGATCCCCGCTCGATGCGGTTCCGCGTCGCCGCCCTGGTGCGCCACGGGCTCGGGCGGCGGCTCGCAGTACAGCTCGAAAGGCGACTCGCTCCCGGCGCGCGCGGGCGCCACGGACAGAAGAAACACGTCCATCAGTCTCGGCGCCGGATGCGGGAGGGGGTGTGCGCGCCGCCCACCGGCAGGGCGGGCTTGCCCGCCGCCACCCACGCGCTGTGCACCACGCTCGCCACGGCCGACGCCGCCTCGTTCATGCGACGCTCGGCGATCGGACCCGCGCCCTTCAGCAGCGCGGCGAAGTATCCGTCGTCGTAGAACTCGCGGCCCTCGGCGGCCTTGCGGTCGGCGGCCAGCACCGGCGCCACCAGCTGCTGGCTGTCGACGAGCGTCGTGAACATGAACTCGCGGAAGTCCGGAATCGCGGTGACTTTCACCGGCGCCCACTTCCAGGCGGCGCGATGGCGCAGCACCAACTCCGTCTCGAACCGCGAATGAATGCCGCGCTGGTTCGTCAGCTGTCCGTCGTAGTTGAGCGCGCCGTGGAACGGCTGGTGCGCGTCCTCGACGTAGTGCGCGAGCACCGCCACCAGATAGACGGTATTGCCGGCCGCATACGGCACGTTCGGCTTGCCGATGTCCTTCATCGTCGCCACCAGGCGGTTGTAGACCTCTTCGGCGCGCCACGGCAGGCGGCCGTACCGGGTGGCCGGGCCGATGCCGTACTTCTTCACGTACTCGTCGTACTCGCGCGGGATGTTCAGGAACGGCGGCGCGGCGCCGTCTTCGAAGTCCATGTCGAGAAAGTGATTGGGCGGCTCGTCCCCGCGATCGCCCTTGAGGTCCATCACGCGCCACAGATCCGGATCCACCGCATGCTCGGAGATGAACGCGCGCTCGGGCGCGAAGAACGGCTTCAATTCCGCCGGCAGGCCATCGATCGCTTTCTCCGTGATGAGCCGGTGCACGTCCATGCCCCAGCCGCGCGTCACCGCCGGCGTCACCAGCACACCCACCGCCACGCACATCGCCACGATCACCCGCGTCCCGGCCAACATCTGCACACGCATATCCCCATGCTAGCATCCCGTGATGGCGTCCAGGCTGGAGCAGGATGATGTGGATCGGGTGGCAACGCTGGCGCGCCTGGCGTTGACCCCGGCCGAACGCGAACAGTTCGCGCGACAGCTCACCGACGTGCTCGGCTACGTCGAACAGGTGCAGCAGGTGGACACGGCCGGCATCCCCGCCACATCCCATCCCCTCTGGGCGGACAGTGCGTGGCGCGATGACGCGCCCCTGGCGTCGTTGTCGACGGCCGACGCGCTCGCGAACGCGCCGGATGCCAACACGGAAGCCGGCCTGTTCCGCGTGCCCAAGGTGATCGGATGAGCCAGCCCGCTTCCGCCGCCGTCCGGCCCGTCGTTGAAGCCGCGCTCGAACGGATCAACGCCTCGCAGCCCGCCCTCCAGGCCTTCCAGCACGTCGCCGCCGACCGGGCCCTGGCGCGCGCGGACGCGCTGGACCGGGCCGGCGCGCCTGCGGGGCCGCTGCACGGTCTTCCCATCGCGCTCAAGGACAACATGGTCGCGCGCGGGATCACGACCACCGCCGGGTCGAAGATGCTCGAGGGGTATCAGTCCCCGTTCGACGCCACGGTGGTCGCGCGTCTTGAGGCCGCCGGCGCGGTCATCATCGGCACCACGCGGTGCGACGAGTTCGCGATGGGATCGTCCACCGACAACTGCGCGTACGGCCCCGCGCACAACCCGTGGGACCTGGCGCGGACGCCGGGCGGATCCAGCGGCGGGTCGGCGGCGGCGGTGGCGGCGGACCTGGTGCCCCTGGCGCTTGGATCGGACACCGGCGGATCGATTCGCCAGCCCGCCGCGCTCTGCGGCGTCGTCGGCGTGAAACCGACGTACGGACGGGTGTCGCGGTACGGCCTGATCGCGTTTGCCTCCTCACTGGATCAGATCGGTCCCTTCGCCCACCGCGTGCGCGACGCGGCCCGGGTGCTGGAAGTGATCAGCGGCCACGACCCGAAGGACTCGACATCGGCGCAGCGGCCGGTGCCGGCCTTCACGCAGTCGCTCAACGGCGACGTGCGGCACCTGAAGATCGGGGTGCCGCGCCACCTGATCACCGGCGACGTGGACGACGAGGTGCGCGCGGCGTTCGAGGCGTCCCTGGAGGTGGCCCGGTCGCTCGGCGCAAAGATCCACGACGTGGAACTACCGCACACGCCGCAGGGCATCGCCGTCTACTACCTGGTGGCGACGGCCGAGGCGAGCGCGAACCTGGCGCGATACGACGGCGTGCGTTACGGCCTGCGCGCGAAGGGGGCGGGCACGCTCGGGGAGATGTACGAGCAGTCGCGCCACGAGGGCTTCGGCGCCGAGGTGAAGCGCCGCATCATGCTGGGCACGTACGTGTTGAGCGCGGGGTATTACGACGCGTACTACCTGAAGGCGCAGCAGGTGCGCACGCTCATCGCGCGCGAGTACACGCGCGCCTTCGACACGGTGGATGTGATTGCGCTGCCGACGTCCCCGTGCGCGGCGTTCCGTCTGGGCGAGCGCGCGGACAATCCGCTTCAGATGTACCTGGCCGATGTGTTCACGGTGGGCGCGAACCTGGCCGGCCTGCCCGGGATCAGCGTGCCGTGCGGGTTGACCGCCGGCGGGCTGCCCATCGGGCTGCAGTTCATCTCCCGGCCGTGGGAGGAAGCGACGATGTTGCGGGTGGCGGATGCGTATGAGGCCGCCACG
>JANLHE010000396.1 GCA_024653875.1 Acidobacteriota bacterium | reverse complement strand
GTGGCCAAGTACATTCCGGACTTCGGGAAGTACGGCAAGGACCGCGTCACCGTGCGCCACCTGCTGACGCACATGTCCGGCCTGCGGCCCGACGTGGACCTGGGGGATCCCTGGGTGGGCTACGAGGCCGCCATCGCCCTGGCCGGCGACGAAGTCCTGGGCGCGCCGCCCGGACGCCGGTTTGTCTACAGCGACATCGGGTTCTTTCTCCTCGCCGACATCGTCGCGACAGTGAGTGGGCAGCCGTTTGAGCAGTTCGTGGCCGCGCGCCTGTTCGGGCCGCTTGGCATGAAGGACACCGGGTTCACGCCGGCGGCCACGCTGCGCAGCCGCATCGCTCCCACGGAAGTGTGCACGCCGTACGGCTGGCCTTGCGCGGGGCCGGACGCGCAGATGCTGCGCGGCACGGTGCACGACCCCACGGCCAGGCGGATGGGCGGAGTGGCCGGACATGCGGGCTTGTTCAGCACGGCCGATGACATCGCCAGGTTCGCGCGCATGTTGCTGCGCGGCGGCGAACTGGATGGCGTGCGCGTGCTCTCGCCGCTGACCGTGGCGCGGATGACGAGCCCGTCGACGCCGGACGGCGAGAGCAACGTGCGCGGCCTGGGGTGGGATATGGACTCGTCCTATTCCTCCAATCGCGGCGAATTGTTGCCGGTCGGGTCATTCGGGCACACGGGTTTCACGGGCACGTCGCTCTGGATCGATCCCGCCACGCACGTCTTCGTCGTGTTCATGTCGAACCGGCTGCATCCGGATGGCAAGGGCGATGTGACGCCGTTGCGCGCGCGCGTCGCCACGATTGCGGCATCGGCCTTCACCGATCTGCCGTCGACCGGCCTGCCGGGGACGCGGCGGACGTTCGAGAGCCAGACGCGCGCGGTTCCGGCGCCGGTGTACGTGCCGGTGCAGAACGGTATCGACGTGCTCCGCGCCAGCGGGTTCGCGGCCCTCAAGGGCATGCGCGTCGGCCTGCTCACCAATCACACCGGCCGCGCGCGTGATGGCGCCGCCACCATCGACGTCATGGCTGACGCGCCTGGCGTCACCCTGGCGGCCCTCTTCAGCCCGGAACACGGGATCCGCGGCCTGCTCGACGCCACCGTGCCGTCCACCCGCGACGAGAAGACCGGATTGCCGATTCACTCCCTGTATGGAGACACCCGGCGTCCCACCACGGAGATGCTTCAGGGCCTGGACGCGATCGTCATTGATCTGCAGGACGTGGGCGCGCGCTTTTACACCTACATGACGACGATGGCGTACGTGATGGAGGAGGCGGCCACCCGGAAGATCAAGGTGTTCGTGCTGGATCGGCCCAACCCGATTGGCGGCGTGCAGATTGAAGGCCCGTCGCTGGATCAGGAGGCCGTGAGCTTCATCGGGTACCTGCCGGCGATGCCCACCCGGCACGCGATGACGCTGGGCGAGTTGGCGAGACTATTCAACGCCGAGAGGAAGATCGGCGCGGACCTCACCGTGGTGTCAATGCGCAATTGGCGCCGGGACGCGTGGTTCGACGAGACCGGCCTCATGTGGATCGGACCGTCGCCGAACATGCGGAACCTGTACGCGGCAACGCTGTACACGGGGCTGGCGTCGTTCGAGAGCGCCAACCTCTCGGTGGGGCGCGGCACCGACACCCCGTTCGAGCACGTCGGCGCGCCGTGGATCGATGGCGTGCGCCTGGCCGAGGCGCTCAACGCGCGGGCGCTGCCGGGCGTGCGGTTCTACCCGGAACAGTTCACCCCCACCGCGAGCAAGTTCGCGAAGGAAGCCTGCCAGGGCGTGTTCATCGTGGTGACGGACCGCAACGCCGTGCGGCCCGTGCGCGTCGGGGTGGAGATCGCCTCCGCGCTGTTAAAACTGTTCCCGGGCAAGTTCGAGATCGACTCGGCCACGCGGTTGTTCGGGTCAGCGGCCGGGCTGACGCGGCTCAAGGCTGGTGACGATCCGGCGGCCATCGCGGGGTCGTGGTCCGGCGCCGAAGCGCGCTGGCGCCTGCTGCGCGCGAAGTATCTGCTGTACTGAAATGAGCTCAGAATCGTCTGAAGATGCCCACGGTGAACGACACGTGGCGATTCATCCCTGAGCCGCTGAAGGTCGTGTAGGTCGTCGCCGCGCCACTGAGCGACGACGGCACGCCCGGCGTCGAACTGAACTGAATCCCCGG
>JANLHE010000393.1 GCA_024653875.1 Acidobacteriota bacterium | reverse complement strand
CTGCTGCCAGGGCCCCATGAGAACGACAATGAATTCTGGGCCCTGTTCGCCACGCTGGTGGTGGTGCTGGTGGCGCCGTGGTTGTGGAACGCCATCCAGGGCGGCCTCGATCGCCTCTATTACCGCGACCGATACGACTACCGCCGGGCGCTGGTGACCTTCGCCCGGGAACTCAACAGCGATCTCGACCTGGAGCGCTTGAGCACCAGGCTCGTGGAACGCGTACGCGAGACCCTCGCGGTGGACCGGATGGCGTTGTTGCTGGCCGACCCGTCCGAGGTCGGCGGGGAGTTCGTCGCCGTAGCCTCCGGTGGGGACAGCGACGGGCCGCCGCTGCGCATCTCCCGCGAGTCCGCGCTGGGCCAGCGCCTGCACGCGGGCCAGACGGTCAGCATGGACGATCCGCTGCCGCTGCGCCGGCTGGCGGGCGACGAAGGCGTGTCGTGGCGCGACGCGGGCTGGCACGCGTTCGTGCCGTGCGTCACCAAGGAAGTCACGATCGGCGTGCTCGCGGTGGGCCGCCGCGCGCGGCTGGAGCCCCTGTCAAGCGAGGACATGGCGCTGCTGGGCGCGGTGGCCAGCCAGGCCGCCACGGCCCTGGAAAACGCGCGCCTCTACGGCCAGCTGCGGGTCAAGGCCGACGAGATCGAGCGGTTGCGCCAGTTCAGCGACAGCGTGGTCGAGTCGCTCAGTGACGGGCTGTTTGTCATCGACCTCGACGACCGGGTGCTGCGTTGGAACCGCCGCCTGGAGCAGATGTTCCAGTTCGATCGGACGCGCGCGATCGGGCGCCGCCTGTCCGCGCTGTTCCCGGCATCGCTGGTGGATCTGCTGATTGCGGCCCGGCGCGATACGCCGGACGGCGCCACGCTGCTGCGGGTGCCCCTGGCCTCGGGTCCGGCGGAACTCTCGCGGCCGCTGCTGGTCAACGCCGGGATCGCGCCCTTCCAGACCGCCGATGGCATCAGAGCGGGTTGGATCATCGTCATTGAAGACGTCACCGATCGCGCCAGCCTGGAAGAACAGTTGCGCCTGTCCGAGAAGATGGCCGCGATCGGCCTGCTTGCCGCGGGCGTGGCGCACGAGGTCAACACGCCGCTGACGGGCATCTCCAGCTTCACGCAGATGCTGCTCGACAAGGCGGATCCCGACGATCCAAAGACCCAGCTGCTCGAAAAGATCGAGCGGCAGACCTTCCGTGCGGCTAAGATCGTCAACAGCCTGCTGAATCTGGCGCGTCCGTCCGACGGTGAGGCGAGCCTGGTCGATGTCAACGCGATCATCGGAGACGTGTTGTCGCTGCTGGAGCACCAGTTCCGCGGCAGCCGCATCCAGGTGCGGCGCGACCTGACGCCGGCCGCGCCCATCCGGGGTTTTGAGTACAAATTGCAGCAGGTGTTTCTGAATCTGTTCCTGAATGCCCGGGATGCCATGCCCAAAGGCGGCTGGTTGTCCGTCTCGTCGTCGGTCGCAAGCGGCGTGGTGACCGTCGAGGTGGCGGACACGGGATCGGGCATTCCGTCGGAACAACTCTCGCGGATCTATGATCCGTTCTTCACCACCAAGGCCGACGGCCGCGGGACGGGCCTGGGCCTGTCGGTGACGTACGGGATCGTGCAGGAACACGGCGGCGCCCTGGCCTGCGAGAGCGTGGTGGGGCAGGGCACGCGATTCACCCTGACGCTGCCGGCGGTGCGCTCCGGCGCTGAAGAGGCCTTGGCTAATTGATGACTGACTCGCCCGCGCACATTCTGGTTATTGACGACGAAGAGATCATCCGGGAGGCGCTCGACGCGCTTCTGACGCTGGATGGGTGCGTGGTGCGCACGGCCGCGACGGCGGCCGAAGGCCTGGCGCTGCTCGGCGAAGAGGACTTCGATACCGTGCTCCTGGATCTGATGCTGCCCGATCGCAGCGGCCTGGACGTGCTCGACGACATCCGCCGCAGCGACGAGACCCTTCCGGTGGTGATGATCACGGCCTTCGGCACGATCGACACCGCCGTCCGCGCCACCAAGCAGGGCGCCTTCCACTACTTCACCAAGCCGTTCAAGAACGACGACGTGCTGGTGGTGCTGCGCAACGCCGTCGAACGCCGCCGGCTCGAGCGCGAGAACCGGGAACTGCGCAACCGGTTGAAGTCCGGCAGCCACAGGTTCGACCAGATCATCGGCGGCAGCCCGAAGATGAAGGCGATTTACGATCTCGTCTCGCGGGCCGCGCCCAGCCGCACCACGATGCTGATCATGGGGGAAAGCGGCACCGGCAAGGAACTGGTCGCGCAGGCCTGTCACCGCCACTCGGCGCGGTCGGACAAGGCGTTTGTCACCGTGAACTCCGGGAACCTGCCCCCCGACCTGCTCGAGTCGCTGTTGTTCGGCCACGTCAAAGGCGCCTTCACGGGCGCGGTGGCGATGAAAAAGGGCCTGTTCGAGATGGCGGACCGCGGCACGATCTTCTTCGACGAGATCGGCAACGTGCCCATGGAGACGCAGGCCAAGCTCCTGCGCGTGATTCAGGAACGCGAGTTCATGCGCCTGGGCGGCGTGGACACCATCAAGGTGGACGTCCGGATCATCGCCGCGACCAACGTCGATCTGCGCAAGAGCGTGGGCGA
>JANLHE010000392.1 GCA_024653875.1 Acidobacteriota bacterium | reverse complement strand
CAGGACTCCTGGACCGCCTTCCTGGCGGGGCACACGCCCGCCAGCATCGCCTTCGAGCCGGTGCCGTTCAACCACCCGCTTTACATCCTGTATTCGTCTGGCACGACCGGGGTGCCCAAGTGCATCGAGCACGGACACGGCGGCACGCTCCTGCAACATCTGAAGGAACATCAGCTGCATGCGGACGTGAAGCCAGGCGACCGGGTGTTCTACTTCACCACGTGCGGGTGGATGATGTGGAACTGGCTGGTGTCCGCGCTGGCCTCGAAGGCCACGCTGGTGCTGTACGACGGGTCGCCGTTTGCGCCTGATGGCACCCGGTTGTTCGATCTGGCCGCGCGGCTCGGGGTCACCTTGTTCGGCACGTCCGCGAGGTTCATCGATGCGGTGCAGAAGGCGGGCCTGCGCCCGATCGACACCCACGACCTGTCCAGCATCCGGACGATCACGTCCACGGGGTCGCCGCTCGCGGCGGAGAGTTTCGACTTTGTCTACGCGGGCATCACGCACGACGTGCATCTGGCCTCCATCTCCGGCGGCACCGATATCGTCAGCTGCTTCGTGGGAGGGCAACCCAACGCGCCGGTGTGGCGTGGGGAGATTCAGGCGGCCGGGCTCGGCATGGCGGTGGAGGTCTGGGACGAAAGCGGCCGGCCCGCGCGGGACACGCCAGGCGAATTAGTATGCACCGCGCCGTTTCCCTCGATGCCCATCGGGTTCTGGAATGACCCCGGCGGCCGCAAGTACCACGCCGCGTATTTCGATCGGTTCCCCGGCGTGTGGTGTCACGGGGACTGGGTGGAACACACCGCGCACGGCGGCTTCATCATTCACGGCCGGTCCGACGCGACCCTGAACCCGGGCGGCGTGCGCATCGGCACCGCGGAGATCTACCGGCAAGTGGAGCAGTTGCCCGAGGTGGTCGAGAGCCTCGCGATCGGACAACATTGGGACGGCGACGAGCGCATCGTCCTCTTCGTGCGCCTGCGGGAGGGGCTCGTGCTGGATGACGCGTTGCGGCGCGTGATCGCGACCCGGATACGGGCCAACACCTCGCCGCGGCACGTGCCCGCGAAGATCGTGCAGGTCAGCGACCTGCCACGCACCAAGAGCGGCAAGCTGGTGGAACTGGCGGTGCGCCACGTGGTCCACGGCCGTCCCGTGACCAACCGCGAGGCGCTGGCCAATCCCGAAGCCCTGGAGTTGTTCAGAAATCTGGCCGAGTTGGAGACCTGAAGACCCTACGGCCCCTGGACCTTGATCGTCTGGCGCAGGCTGAGGACGGTCTTCGACCCCTGTTTCATCCGGAAAACGACGTCGTAGCTGGTCGCACCGGACATCGGGTCGCCCCGGTAATTGTGGTCCGCGGAGTATCGCCGCCGGATTTCACTCGTGCCGGCCTCGTAGGGTTCGCAGTCTTCGCCTGACCCCGACTGGGTGCCATCACCCCAGATCCACTCGATTTTCGGGCAGTAGTAGTCCTGGAAGTCGTTGGCGCCCTCGGTCAGTTCCGCGGTCGCCACGACGCGGGCGGGCGGAAAGATCAGCGCCGGATTGACCCGGAGGGCCGCCTTGGGCTTGCCCTTGCCCTGGGCCAGGGCGGAGGCGGAGGCGTCCACGGACAGGCCCGTGGAGGTCAGGATTGATGTACCAACCAGTGCCATCGCACCGGCCAGCCGGGGTATCATGCTCGGTCTCACGGTTACGAGCAGTCTAACAGAGAGGCCACGCGGTTGAGTCACGTGAACGGAACGCCTGAGTTTGTGGGAGTGTCGACGAGGCCGGAGTCGGTCGAGGTCGACATGCTGTTCGTCCCGGTATTTGAGGACGACGGCCAGCTTCAGGCGCTTCCGGGTCTCGACGAGGCCACCAACGGCGACATCGGGCGCGCGCGCGCCGGTGGCGAGTTCCGGGGGAAGCTCTACGAGTTCTTCATTGCACGCGTCGTGGCCGGGCCGTACCGCGCGGCGCGCGTGGCCCTGGTGGGCGCGGGCCGCCGGGCGGATTCCGATCCGGAGCGGCTGCGGCGACTGGCGGCGGCCTGCGGATACACGGCGCGGCTGCGCTCGGTGCGGACGGCGGCGCTCGTCGTGCGCGACGGCTTTGACCTGCTGACGACGGCGCAGTTCTGCGCCGACGGCATGTCCTCCGCGGAGTTCGACTCCGGGTCCTACAAGACCAGCGACAAGGACGCCGGTCGATTTCCGGATCGCGTGGTGATCGTGGCGCCGGGCGCGGACGCGCGCGCGCTGGCCGACGCGGTGTTTCGCGGGCGCACCGTCGGCGATTGCGCGAACCGCGCGCGGGCGCTGGCCAACGAACCAGGCAACGTGCTTACGCCGCGGGTGTTTGCCGACCGCGTGGCGCAGATGTCGCAGGCGGTGGGCCTGTCGGTGGAAGTGCTCAACGAGGACCGCATCCGCGAGCTGGGGATGGGCCTGCTGCTGGCCGTGGCGCAGGGCAGCGCGGAGCCGCCCAGGCTGGTCGTCATCCGCCACGATCCCCCGGGCGCGCCGCGGACGCCCGTGCTCGGATTTATCGGCAAGGGCGTGACCTTTGACACCGGCGGCGTCTCCATCAAGCCGGCGGACGGGATGGAGCGGATGAAGGACGACATGGCCGGCGGGGCCGCGGTCGCGGCCGCCATGCGCGCCCTGGCCATCCTCAAGGCGCCGCGCCGGGTCATCGCCGTGATTCCCATGGCGGAGAACGCGGTGGGCGGCCGCTCGATGCGGCCCGGAGACGTGCTGACGGCGGCCAGCGGCGCCACCGTCGAGGTCATCAACACGGACGCGGAAGGCCGCCTCCTGCTGGGCGATGCCCTGTGGTATGCGCAGCAGCTCGGGGCCACGCACCTGGTGGACGTGGCCACGCTCACCGGCGCGTGCATGGTGGCGCTTGGCCGCGCGGCGTCCGGGCTGTTCGCCGCGCCGGACAACTGGGCGGACACCGTGAGGGAGGCAGGCCAGCGGGCCGGCGATCGCCTCTGGCCGTTGCCCCTCTACGACGAATACCGCGAGATGCTGCGCAGTGAAATCGCGGACGTCATCAACTCCTCGGGCCGGTGGGGCGGCGCCTCGACGGCGGCGGTGTTCCTGCGTGAGTTCGTGAATGGCCGGCCCTGGGCACACCTCGACATTGCCGGGACCGCGTGGCTGGAGGATCGTAAAGCCTACCAGCCCAAGGGCGCCACGGGCGTCGCCGTGCGCACGCTCACGGAACTCGGGCTGATGGCCGATCTGCCCCTGCCTCCCGATCGGCGTTGAGCTGAATCGAAGGGGTGATGTGGGGCATGTGGTCGTCTTCGGGACGCCGCCTGGCGTTCCACCGGATCAGAAAGTAGCCGGCGACAAGCCCGAGGGGCACCGCGGCGAGCGCGAAGACCCCCGCCAGGCCGAACGCGCCAATCAACACATCGGCCACCGTCGTTTCCTGTGCCGGCGGGCGGATGATCTCGACGATGAACGGCTGCGCGTCCTGGGGCTGGAACACGCCTCCCAGTGTAGCAGTGCTACCGGCCGATCACGGCGGCCGTGGTCGTGACCTTCTTGAGCGACGTCTGGTATTTCAGGACCGCGTCCGCCAGCGCCTGGGCAATGCGCTGCCGGTAGGCCTGCTTCTTGAGCAGGGACGCCTCCGCCTTGTTGGTCACGAAGGAAATCTCGGCCAGCACGCTGGGCATCTGGGCGCCGATGAGGACCACGAAGGGCGCCTGTTTGACTCCCAGGTCCACGACCGCCTTGTTCTGCGGCCGCAGCGCGCGAATCATGTTGGTCTGGACGATCTGCGCGAGTTCGCGTGATTCCTTCATCTTGTCGTGGAGCGCGATCTGCTGCACCAGCTGGGGGAGCTTGCCCATTGACGTGCGGCTGCCGGCGTTCTCCCTGGCGGCCACGGCTTCGGCCTCCGGGTTCGTGGCGAAGTTGAGGAAGTAGGTCTCCACGCCCTTGGCGGCCACGCGCCGGCTCGCGTTCGCGTGAATGGAGAGGAACAGGTCCGCGCCCTCACGATTCGCGATGGCGGTGCGTTCCTCGAGGGGAATGAACTCCTGGGTGCGCCGCGTCAGGACCACGTCGATGCCCGCCTGTTTCTTCAGGAGCGTTTCGACGCGCAGCGCGATGTCCAGCACCAGTTCCGATTCGACAACGCCGTTGGCCTGCGCGCCCGGGTCGTGGCCGCCGTGCCCCGCGTCGATGACGATGCGCGAGATGCCGAGGCCGAGCTGCCGCGCGAGCGAGTAGTCGCCGCCCGATGTGGCGGCGGGCGCCGCGGGAGGCAGCGCGGACGGCATGGGCACGGTCACCACCGCCGGTGGCGCCGCGGGACCACGCGCCGGTTCGCTCGAAGGCGGCGCCGCAGGCCCTGCCCCGGGCGTGTCGCTCTCGAGATCGACGACCACGCGATAGGGGTGATACAGGGAAAAGACACTGTGGCGGGGCGCGCCCGCCAGTTCCAGCACCACGCGGGTGGTCTGGGCGTCGGGCCGGCCCACGCGCAGCGTGGCGAGTCGCGATCCCGCGACCGCCTCGAGCGTCGTCGCCAGGGCCGAATCAAACTGCGTGTTGCGCAGATCGAAGAACACGCGCTCGGGATTGACAATCCGCTCGGAGGAGAAGACCACTTCCCGGTCGAGTTCGATCGTCACGCGATCGCCCTTGGGCAGATCGGATCGGGTGATGCTCCTGATCGTGGCCGCCGGTCCGGATGCCGATGCGGCCGCCGGCGTGGGGGGCCGCGCGGGCGCGGGCCGTTGCGATAACGCCGTCACCTGCGCCGGCACCTGCTTCGCAAACGCGCTCGTGGGGTATTCCTTCCGCAGCCACGTCAGCAGCCGGGTCGCGGTCTTGCGGTCCGCCTCCTGCTGGAACTTCTCCCAGGCAACACGCGCGACCTGCGCGCCTTTCCACAGCGCGTCGTCACAAAACCCGCTTCTGGGATACCGCAGGACGACGGTTTCATAGGCGCCGGCGGCGGCACGGAGGTTCGTCGCGGTGGGAGAGGTGCGGGCCGCGGCCTCGCGCGTCTGCGCGCGCTGATACAACACGGCGGCCGTCTGCGCGGCGGCCGCCGCGGGCACGGCCAGGGGCGCCGCCACGCCGAGCGCGACTGCCAGCAGGGCGGCCGGCCACGCGGAACGAGTCAATAAAACAGGGGCGGGCATGGTCACCTCAGTTGGGCATCAACGTCTTCGAAGTAGTGCGCGTCCACAAGCACTTCGCGTTTGCCGTTGGTGGCGGGCGAGACCACGCCGTCCATCTCCATCATGTCCACCAGGCGCGCGGCGCGGCTGAAGCCGATGCGGAGGCGCCGCTGCAGATACGAAATCGACGCCTGCCCGCTGGAGACGACGATGCGCGCGGCTTCGTCGTACAGGTCGTCCTTTTCGAACTCCATGTGCGCGCCGGTCTTTTCCTCGGCCGTGATGGTGTTGTCGTAGACAGGTTTGCCCTGCTTGCGCAGGAAGCTGCAGAGCCGGGCGGTTTCCTGCTCCGAGATGTAGGGGCCGTGGATGCGGACGAAGCGCGAGGAGGCCGGCGGCAGGTACAACATGTCGCCCTTGCCGAGCAGGGCCTCCGCGCCGTTGCCGTCGAGAATGGTGCGCGAGTCGATCTTGGTCGCCACGCGGAACGCGATGCGCGCCGGCAGGTTCGCTTTGATGAGACCCGTGATGACGTCCACCGACGGGCGCTGCGTGGCCAGGATCAGGTGGATGCCCACCGCGCGGGCCATCTGCGCCAGACGGGCGATTGATTCTTCCACTTCCTTGCTGGCCACCATCATCAGGTCGGCGAGCTCGTCGATGATGACTACGATGAGCGGAAGCGGCTTGAGCGGCTCGCCGGCCTCTTCTTCGGCCTGCTCCCTCTGGGATTCCTTCAGTTCCGTCAGCATCGCCTTGATGTTGCGGTTGTACTGGTCGATGTTGCGGACGCCCTGCTTGGCGAGGATCTTGTACCGCTCCTCCATTTCGCGCACGGCCCAGCGCAGCGCGTTGGCCGCCTGTTTGGGATCCACCACGACGGGGGTCATGAGGTGGGGGATGTCCTCATACATGCCCAGTTCGAGCCGCTTGGGATCGATCATGATGAAGCGCACCTCGTCGGGCGTGGCCCGATAGAGAATGCTGGAGATCATGGCGTTCACGCTGACGGACTTGCCCGCGCCGGTGGAGCCGGCGATGAGCAGGTGCGGCATGGTGGCCAGGTCCGACACGATGGCCTCGCCGTGGATAGTCTTGCCCATGGCCATCGTCAGGCGGGAGACCGAACGGGTGTAGACATCCGCCTCGAGCAGTTCGCGCAGGGAAATGCCTTCGCGGGTGGCGTTTGGAATCTGGATGCCGACGGTGGACTTGCCGGCGATGCGATCAATCAGAATCGATTCGGCGCGCATGGCCAGGCAGAGGTCTTCGGCCAGGCCCGTGATGCGGCTGTATTTCACGCCGGCATCGGGCTTGAATTCATACGTGGTGACGACCGGCCCCGGGTGAATCTGGACGACCGTGCCCTCGACGGAAAACTCGCGGCACTTCTCCTCGAGCAAACGCGCCGCCTCCATCAATTCCCGTTCGTCGATCTTGTGCGATTCCTTCGGGGCGTCGAGCAGCGTGAGCGGCGGCATGACGTATTCGCCCTTGCGCCGTTCCACCGGGGCCCTGGGCGC
>JANLHE010000390.1 GCA_024653875.1 Acidobacteriota bacterium | reverse complement strand
CGCGATCTGGTCGGGATCCACGCAGGGGTGGCTCACGGCCGGCCAGGCCACCGCGCTGCACCTCCTCGTCGCGTGGACGGCCCTCTTCATCGTGGGGCTGGCAGCCACACGCGCAATCGGCCGCCTCCGAGAGGAATTGCGATCCAGGCGCGATTTGCACGAGGCCACGCTGTCACAGGTCGAACAGCTCGCCACGCTCAACGAGATGCTGACGACGGCCGGCCAATCCAAGGACGTCGGACTGGCGTTCCAGGCACTGGCCCGTCGCATCGGCACGCTCATCGTGTGCGACAGGGTCGGCCTGGCGCTCGTCAGGGATGGCGGGCAGGAACTGCAGATTTACAGTTCCCGGGTCAGCGAGCCGGAGCGGCGGCGCCGGCCGCGGCCCGAACTGCAGTTCAGCCTGGAACGCAGCATCTTCGGCCAGGTGATTCGCACGTGCGAACCCGTGCTCGTGGAAGACACGTCGGCGTTCGCGGCCGAGTTCCAAGACGCCGGCGTCCTGGCCTCGCAAGGCTTCTTCTCGCTGCTGATCGTCCCGCTGGTCTCGCGCAATCGCGCCATTGGCGCCATGACGGTGATCGCGCGGCGCAAGGCGGCGTTCCAGCCGGAACATCGGGAAGTGCTGCAGCCCCTCGCGGAAGTCCTGGCCTTCGCCTACGTGGCGCAGCACCAGTATCTCGCGCTGGATCGCTACAAGTCGATGGAGACCACCGCGGAGATCACGCTCGCGCTCGCGACCGACATCAACAGCAGCCTGCAAGTCATCGTGGGGCGTTGCAGCATTCTTCAGGCTGAACATCCCCTGGTCGCGGCAGAGATCGATGTGGTCGCCAGGCAGGCGGAGCGGATCGCCACCCTGCTCGATCGCCTGCGCGTGGCTGCCGATGAGCGCCTGAGCGCGGCCACGCACACGGGCGTCATTCCGGCGAGTCCGGAAGACTTCGCCGACGAAGAATCGCGGTAGGAGGGCGCGGGCGTCAGCCCGTGCCGTACCCCAGGCCGGCCAGCAGCCGCGCCACCAGGCCCAGCTTGGCCGCGGTGGTGTACGCCAGCAGCACCAGCACCGCGATGGCGGCGGCCGCAAACCGGCGGTCATCGCTGCGCCACTCGTCAATCAGCACACCGACCACGTTCAACACCGGTATGGCGGTGAGTAGCGCGAGCCCGGTCCACAACAGCGCCGCCGCCACCGGAGCGGCGGGGCCCGTGACGAACAACGACAGCGCGAGCCCCATCGCCAGCGCCGCGGACGTCGCCATGAGCACCACGCGCAGGGCGCGCCTCAGGTGCGACGGGGATGTCTGCACGGGGGTCATTTGAAGAACAGGTACTCGGCAGCGACGATCGTCAGGACGACCGCCATGAGGATCTTGAGCGATCGGACTTTCACCCGTGAACTAATCCAGAAACCGGCCCGCGATCCGGCCAGCACGCCCAGCACGGCGCCGGCCGCCAGCGCCGGCATGGTGAGATTGCCGCGCGCGTAGTTGTCGATCACACCGGGAATGGCCGTGACACCGAGAATCACCGCGCTGGTGGCCGCGGCCACGCGCATGGGCACGCCGCACCAGGCGTTGAGCGCCGGCACAACGAGCACCCCGCCGCCCACCCCCGCCAGCGTCGAGATCACCCCGGCGCCGCCGGCCACGCCGATGGCGAGAGGCATGCGCTTGAGTCGATACGACACCTCTCGGCCGGTTTCAGGATCCTCGACCCGCCCGCCCAACACGCCCACGTCCTGCACGGTGGCCGGCAGGACGTTGCGCTGATTCAGCCTGGAGAGCATCACGACGGTCACAAGGAGCGCCGTGCCGCCGAAGACCTGCTCACGCGTGCGCGGCTCGGTAATGAAGTCGAGAATGTACGTGCCTGCGATCGCGCCAACGGCGGACACGGTCTGCAGCACCATGGCCAGCCGCACGTTCGCGAACTTGCGCCCCGCGGACGCCAGCGACACAAAGTTCGACGTCGCAATCACCGTGACCAGGCTGATCGCCATCGTCTGATCCAGCGGCACCCCAAGGCCGATGTTGAGAATCGGCACAAGGAAGATGCCTCCCCCGAGCCCAAGCATCGCGCCGAGGCTGCCGGCGCCGATGCCGGCGAGGAAGGTGAAAAAAACGATCATTGCCTCATTGCCTCATTGCTCATTGCCGAACCGTTCGCGTACGGCCGCAGGACCGCATACAGGGCCCGCATCATCGGCGTCTCGACCCCGACGGCAGCCCCCCGGCGCACCACCGAGCCGGGCAGGGATTCGACCTCGATCCGCTTGCCAGCCGAGAGGTCAATCAGCAGCGACGACCGCGTGGTTGGCGGAATGCCGCCGGTGTAGGTGGCGATGTTCTCCGTCACGCCGGCCGCGACGTTGATACCGGACGCGCGCGCGACCCGTTCCACCTCGCGCACCGCGTCCATGAACGCGGCGCGTGAGATGTCGTCTCCCCAGATCGCTCCGATCGGCAGCCGCGCGGCGCCGGTGAACGCGGCAAACGGCGCCAGGTAGATGAACTTTTCCCAGAGCGGTATCCGCGCGTCCGCCACCGGCTCGGCGTGGATGTCGGCGTTCAGCATGAGGTCGGCGAGCGCGCGCACCCGCGGAGACACCTCGGCAGGCGGGTTGAACACCTCGCCGAACACGATACGGCGATGGGATCCGGTCTGCCGAATCACCCCGGGGGCGTCAATCGCCGTGGCGATGTACGTGGGTCCGGCAATCACCGCGGCTTCACCCACGACGCGGGCCAGGTCCTCCGCGCTGTCGACCCCGTTCTGGAGCGTCAGCACGGCGGTGCGCTCGTGCATCAGCGCCTGCACAAGCGGAAGCGCCGCGCTGTTGTCATAAGTCTTGACGGCGACGATGACGACGTCCACCGGGCCGATTCGCGCCGGGTCATCCTCGGCGGCGACCTTGACGGTGAAGTCGCCCTGTACGCCTATGATTCGCAGGCCGTTGGCGCGAATGGCGTCGCGATGCGCGCCGCGCGCCACAAAGCTCACGTCCGCCCCGGCCCGCGCCAGCAGCGCCCCGTAGTAGCCTCCGACCGCCCCCGCCCCGACAATCGCAATCCGCATCAACCCCCCCAAAAGACGTCGGGTGTCTTTTTCACCCAAAAAGACGTCGGGTGTCTTTTCCAGTCCCTCGAAGGAACCCAAACGAAAACGTGAAAACAATGACGTCGGGTATCTCTTTCAGCGAAAAAGACACCCGACGTCTTTTTTATGTTGTACCTCGAAATACGCGGTCGACTCGGTACCACCCAGGCCGAATGGGGGTCAGCAGCATGAGGTTGGCCGGCACACCAATCTGAATCGGCCCGCGCGTGGGAGCCACGGGTAACGCCACCTCGGTGCCCACTTGCACCTCGGGTGGCGCGGGCGCCAGGACCTTGCCGGCGCCATCCACTTCAAACAAGCCGCCTGACGTGCGCAGGTCCCCGAGGTCATCCACCGAGTACTGGGTCACCACGCGCCGCTGTCCGTCCTCAATCCGCACACGCCGGTTGGCGACAAGGCCCACGTCGCCCCTGAACTGTGGAATCTCGAGGCCCGTGACGATGGTCACGTTGCGGATGATCGTGTGGAAGCCGCCGGAATCGTTCTCCGGCAGCGAGTCGTAGCGCGCCACATCGGCCTTGTGCACCGATCCATCGGCCAGCGCGTGCAGCGCATGGATGAGCGCTGTGTAGTTCAGGCGGACGAGCATCGGATCCGGATTGGCATCCGGCCACGGCCCCGTCTCAATGAGCAGCACGGGCGTGCCCCAGAGCGTGACGTTATCGCCAAACGCGCGCACCTCGAAACTGTCGTCGTAGCGTCCGATCCGGCCCTGGGCAAACGGTTCCAGCGCGTCACGCACCACGGCGCCGACGCGCTTCGTAAGGAGGCGGCCCTCGCTCGTCGATCGGCCCTCATCAAACGCCACCGACAGAAGGGAGATCGCCGCGCCTTTTGGGGGCGTTCCCACGACCGTGCGCCAGCTCTGGTTGTGGAGGTTGAAACCCACGCCTGGCTTCAGGCTGTCGCGCAGGGACTTCAGCAACCGCCCTTCAGGCGTCTGCAACAACAGCGCGTCACGATTGATATCGATGCCCTGGACGTTCCGGCGCTGGAATCGTTCCGCGCCATCAGGATTCAGCATCGGCACGGTGTGCACCGTGAGCGCCGCCAGTATCTGCTGCACCGCCGGCGTTGTTTCGTGGCGCCGGATGTACTCGTACACATCAAACAGCGCGGAGGTCGCCGTGGCTTCGTCGCCGTGCATCTGCGACCACATCAGCACCACGAACGGCCCGGTTCCGAAGGAGACGTCCCAGATTTC
>JANLHE010000388.1 GCA_024653875.1 Acidobacteriota bacterium | reverse complement strand
CTGGTGTCGCGAGCTCTTCTTCTCATTCTGTCCCTGGCCGCGGGGACCACGCTGGCGGCCCAGCCGGGGCCGCCGCTCACCGCCACGCTGACGCCGCTGGTGGAAACCGACGCCATTCGCGCCGGGAGCACGGTCAGGCTCGCCATGCGGGTCATGCTCGCGCCGGAACTGCACGTCCAGTCCAACACGCCCGCCGACCCCGGGTTCATCGCCACCGTGCTCACCGTGGAACCGCCCGCGGGCATGACCGTGGAGGAACTGGTCTATCCGGCTGCGTCGGAGCTGAAGCAGGTGGGTCTGGATGAACCGCTCTCCGTGTACGAGCACGATTTCGTCATCGGCGTCCGGCTGAAGGTGGCGTCGACCGTCACCCCGGGCACGGTGGTCATCAGCGCGCGTGTGCGCTATCAGGCGTGCAATGACCGCGTGTGCTTCAGGCCCATCACCGCCGTCGAACCCTGGGTGGTGCGGATCGTGGCTGCTGACGCCGCGGTGACGCCCCAGCATCAGGACGTGTTCTCGGCGATCAAGTTTGGCGCGGGCATCACGCCGCCCGCGCGCACGGAGGCCGGCGAGCCGGCCGCGGCGCCGGTCGCCGCGGTGGCCGCCGTCGGCGGCGACGGGCTGGCCGACCTCGAGACGTTCACGGTGAAGCTGACCGCCGGCGGCTACCTCAGCAGCGACGAATTCCTGACGTTCATCAACAACGCCGAGGCTGGTGTGGTGCCCGCCGGCGTGTTCGACGGACGCGGTCCCCTGGCCATCCTGCTCATCGTGCTCGTCGGAGGACTGGCGCTGAACCTCACGCCGTGTGTGTTGCCGATGATTCCCATCAACCTCGCGATCATCGGCGCGGGCGCCAGGGCGGGCTCCCGCCAGCGCGGCTTTGTGCTGGGCGCCAGTTATGGCGCCGCGATGGCCGTGGTGTACGGCCTGCTCGGCCTGGTGGTTATTCTCACGGCGGGGACCTTCGGCACGATCAACGCGTCGCCATGGTTCAACCTGGGCATCGCCGTGCTCTTCGTGGTGCTCGGGCTGGCGATGTTCGATCTGCTGCTCATCGACTTCTCCAGATTCTCCAGCAGGTTTCAGCCCGACGCGTCGCGGCAGGGCAGCGTGGCGCTGGCCTTCACCATGGGCGCCGTGGCCGCGCTGCTGGCGGGCGCCTGTGTGGCGCCGGTCGTGATTCAAGTGGTGTTGTTCGCCAGTGACCTGTACGCCGGCGGCACGCGCCTCGCCCTGGCGCTCCCGTTCGTGCTGGGCCTCGGCATGGCGATTCCCTGGCCGATCGCCGGCGCCGGCATGGCCGCGCTGCCTAAGCCCGGCCTGTGGATGGTGCGCGTCAAGCAGGCCTTCGGCGTGATGATCCTCGCTACTGCTGTCTATTACGGCTACCTCGCCTATACCCTCTTCGAGAACCGGTGGGTGGATGCCACCGAGGTCGCGTCAAGCGTGGACGAGATGCTGGCCACCGGCTGGCATGCATCACTGGCCACCGGCCTGGCGGAAGCCCGGCGCGACGGCAAACCCGTGTTGCTGGATCTCTGGGCCACCTGGTGCAAGAACTGCCTGACGATGGACAAGACGACGCTGAAGGATCCGGCAGTGGTTGCGGCGCTGGCGGGCTACGTGAAGATCAAGGTGCAGGCCGAAGATCCGGATGCGCCAGCCACCAAGGCCCTCATGCGGCACCTCGGCGCGGTGGGCCTGCCGGCCTACGCAATCCTGCGACCCGCCTCGTAGCCGTGTCCCATGGAGGGCACGGGCTTCAGCCCGTGCCGGCTGTCCCGGGCTGAAGCCCGGGACCTCCAGTGGCGTCCCGTCGTCCGGATCCTTCCCCCTGATACAATCCGCCCGGGTTTCCCGCAGTGTTGGGTTCGGAGGTTTGGATGCGCACACGTCTGGTCGTTGCCGGTTTGTCGTTGTTTGTCGTCACGGGTGTGCTTGTCGCGCAGGCGCCCCGGCGTCACAACCCCCTGATTGAATTGCTCCAGGCGAAGACGCCCGTGTTCGGCCTCTACGCGCCGGCGCCACCGCGCGCGCCGCGGGGTGGCGGGGCCGCGGCTGCCACACCAGCCGCGCCCGTCGTGCCCGTCGTGCAGAAGACGCAGGCGGAGTTGGCGAAGGACGCCATGGCGTACGCGCACAGCGATTTCATCTTCACCGGCAGCATGGAACGCGGCATCGCCGGATTGCCCGCGTGGACGGAGTTCGTGACCGCGCTCGGGGACCATGGTCTCGTGGAGCGGACTCCCGGCGTCCGCCTGACGCACGCGATTGTCGCGAAGACCCCGAAGATCACCGACGACCCGGCGAAGATGACCGCCGAGTGGAGCGCGATTCTCAACAGCGGCGTGAATACGCTGATGTTCGTCGGCGTGGAAAGCGCGGCGGAAGTGCAGCGGGGGCTGACCGCGATGCGCTTTGCCGCCAACGGCGGGACGCGGCCGGACGCCGTAGGGACGGCGCCGAAGGTCTGGGGCCTTACCGAGGCCGACTACAAAGCGAAGGCGGACCTGTGGCCGCTCAATCCTGCGGGCGAACTCCTCAACTGGACCATCGTCGAGAGCAAGGAAGGCATCGCGAAGGTGCGCGAGATCGCGGCGGTGAAGGGCATCGGCGTCCTGTGGCCCGGCGCGGGCACCCTTCGT
>JANLHE010000385.1 GCA_024653875.1 Acidobacteriota bacterium | reverse complement strand
ATGGACCTGGCGATGAAGATGGGCGCGCCCGTGGTCGGGCTCAACGACTCCGGCGGCGCGCGCATTCAGGAAGGCGTGGTGTCGCTTGCCGGCTACGCCGACATCTTCCTGCGCAACACGCTGGCCTCCGGCGTGATCCCGCAGATCTCGGCCATCATGGGGCCGTGCGCGGGCGGCGCCGTGTATTCGCCGGCCATCACCGACTTCAACATCATGGTGGAGGGCACGAGCTACATGTTCGTGACCGGCCCCGACGTGATCAGGACGGTCACGCACGAAGACGTCACCAAGGAAGAACTGGGCGGCGCGATGACGCACAATGCCACCAGCGGCGTGGCGCACTTCGCGGTGCCCACCGATCGCGAGTGCATCCTGCTGATTCGGCAGCTGCTGGGATACCTCCCCTCCAACAATCTCGACGATCCGCCGCGCGTGGCCACGACCGACCCGGTGGATCGCGAGGACGACGCGCTGGACCGCCTGGTGCCGGAGCAGCCCAATCAGCCGTACGACATGCACGACCTCATCCAGATCGTGATCGACGACGGCGCGTTCCTGGAGGTGCATCAGCACTACGCGCAGAACATCATCTGCGGGTTTGCCCGGCTGGGCGGCCGGTCCGTCGGCATCGTGGCGAATCAACCCAACGTGCTGGCCGGGTGCCTGGATATCGATGCGTCCGTGAAGGCCGCGCGCTTCGTTCGCTTCTGCGACGCGTTCAATATTCCGCTGATCACCTTCGAGGATGTGCCCGGGTTCCTGCCCGGCGTGCGCCAGGAACACGCGGGCATCATTCGCGCGGGCGCCAAACTGCTGTATGCCTATGCCGAGGCCACGGTGCCGAAGATCACCGTGATCACGCGCAAGGCGTACGGCGGCGCGTACTGCGTGATGGCCAGCAAACACATCCGCACGGACTTCAACTTCGCGTACCCGATGGCGGAAATCGCGGTGATGGGACCGGAAGGCGCGGTGAACATCCTGTATCGGCGCGAGCTGCAGCAGGCGGCCGACCCGATCGCCAAACGCGCCGAGCTGACGCAGGAGTTCCGCGAGAAGCTGGCGAATCCCTTCGTGGCGGCCTCGCGCGGCTACGTCGATGAGGTCATTCCGCCGCGGCTGACGCGCGCCAAGCTCATTGCGGCGCTGGCCAGCTGCGACAACAAACGCGACAAGAACCCGCCGAAGAAACACGGCAACATCCCCCTGTGACGCCGCATCGCAAAGTGCTCATCGCCAACCGCGGCGAGATCGCCGTCCGCGTCATGCGCGCCTGCCGGGAACTCGGGTTGGGCACGGTGGCCGTGTATTCGGAGTGCGACCGCACGGCCCTGCACGTCCGGCTCGCGGACGAGGCGCATTTCATCGGGCCGAGCCCGGCGTCGGAGAGCTACCTCCGCATCGATCGCATCGTGGACGCGGCCGTGCGCAGCGGCGCCACGCTCGTGCACCCGGGCTACGGGTTTCTCGCCGAGAACGAAGACTTCGCGCAGGCCTGCGCGGACGCGGGCCTGACGTTTGTCGGCCCGTCGCCCGAGGCCATCACGCGCATGGGCAGCAAGACGGGCGCGCGGCAGGTGGCGCTCGCGGCCGGCGTGCCGGTGGTGCCGGGCACCCAGGAGCCGTTTGCCGACGACGTGCCGGACGTGGTGATTGCCGCCGAGGCGAAGGTCATCGGGTATCCGCTGGTCGTGAAGGCGGTGGCGGGCGGCGGCGGCAAAGGCATGCGCACCGTGCTGAGGCCCGAGGATCTGCCGGCGGCCATCCGGACCGCGCGCTCGGAAGCGGGGTCGGCGTTCGGCGACGCGGCGATCTATCTTGAGCGGCGCATCCTCCGGCCCCGCCATATCGAAGTGCAGCTGCTCGGCGATGCCCACGGCACGGTCATTCCATTCGTGGAACGCGAGTGTTCGATTCAGCGCCGCCACCAGAAGGTGGTGGAGGAGTCTCCGTCGCTGGCCCTGACCGCCGGGACCCGCCGCGCGATGGCGGAGTGCGCCGCCGCCGTGGCGCGGACGGTGGGCTATACCAACGCGGGCACGATCGAGTTCCTGCTCGACGAAGACGGGAAGTTCTACTTCCTCGAGATGAACACGCGCCTGCAGGTGGAGCACCCGGTCACCGAGATGGTGACAGGGATCGATCTGGTGCACTGGCAGCTGCGGATCGCGATGGGCGAACGCCTGACGATCGACCCGCTGCGTGCGCTGACGCCGCGCGCGCACGCCATCGAGTGCCGCATCTACGCCGAGGATCCCGACCAGGGGTTCATGCCGGCGCCGGGCCTGGTGCGCGCGCTCGGCGTCCCCGGCGGGCCGGGCGTGCGCGACGATCGCGGCGTGGCGGCGGGGTTTGACATTCCGCTTTTCTACGACTCGATGATTTCGAAGCTCGTGGTGTGGGGCGATACGCGGACCGACGCCATCGCGCGGCTGGCCCGCGTGCTGGACGAATACCGCGTCATTGGTGTGCGCACCACGCTGCCGTTCTTCCGGTGGCTGGTCGCGCAGCCCGAGTTCGCGGCCGGCGCGTTCGACACGACGTACCTCGACGGGCTGCTGGCCGCGCGCAAGGGACAGGCGTTTGTGGACGCCACCGCCACTGACGCGGACGATGCGGTCGTGACCGCCGCGCTGGCCGCCTGGTTCCGCGCCCATCAGGCGTCGGCGGGCGGGCCGGCGCGGGCGGCCGGCGGCGTCTGGCGCCGCGCGGCGCGCACGGAGGCCCTGCGATGAGATTCGACATCGAGGCCGCCGGCCGGTCGCGCGCCGTGGTCGTGGAACGCATCGGCGAGTCCGGGCGGTTCCGCGTCGTGGTGGACGGCGTGGCACGCGAGGTCGAGGCCCGGGCGACGGATCTCGGGCTGTCGCTGATCTTCGAGGCCGATGGCCGTTCGCTCGATGTGGCGGCGACGCCGGGCCCGGCCGGCGAGTGGCTGGTGCAGCTGCCGCACGTCGACGTGCCGGTGGTGGTGGACGGCCAGCGTCATTCACGGGGGCGG
>JANLHE010000382.1 GCA_024653875.1 Acidobacteriota bacterium | reverse complement strand
CACATCGAGCATCGCGAGCAGCTCCTGCTTCACGGCGGTTGACACCGAGCTGAGGCTCGACGCGATGAAGTCCGTCAGGCGGCCGGGCTCGGAGATATTACCGACCAGCGACGACAGGTCCTCGGACAACACGGGTGAGAGCTGGACGATCTGCTGGAAGTTGGTGCGGATGTTCCGCACGAGCGCGTCGGTCTCGACCGACTCCGGATCGGAAATCACGTCGGCGCCCTCGGTGACCGCCGCGCGCAGGTACGGCGACGTCTGCAGCACGCGGTCCAGCCGCAGGCGGGTCAGCCCCTGCACGATCAGCCGCAGGCTGCCGTCGGGCAGCTTGAACATCTTGTGAATGTGCGCGAGCGTGCCGACGGGAAACAGGCCGTCCTGCCCCGGCTCCTCTTCCGACGCCGTGCGCTGGGTGAACACGCCGATCTGCTTGTCGCCCGCAATCGCGTCGTCGATCATTGCCACGGAGCTCTCGCGCGCCACCGCGAGGGGCATGAAGGAATTCGGAAACAGGACGGTGTCCCGCAGCGGCAACACCGGAATCTCCGGCGGGACCGCGGGCGTCCGCTCACCGGCGCCGGGAGCAGTCGTGTCGTGTTCAGCCATGGGAGACCTCCAGTGGGCGTGAAAAAACAGCGCCGGAAAAAGCGCAGGCCCCACCACCGGTGGAGCCTGCATATCTATCACGAAACACCGGCGTTCCGGTCCGTCGGTCAGTTCATGTCGAGCATGATGCCTGACGACCGCCGCTGGGACATGGCCCGCTCGCGACGCTCGGCCAGTTCACGGGCCTCTTCGCAGTCCTTGCAGCGCACGGCGAAGGGCAACGCCCGCAGGCGGCGTTCGGAAATTTCGTCGCCGCACTCGAAGCAGTTGCCGAACGAGCCTTCGTCCAGGCGCGTGAGGGCCTCTTCAATCCGGTGCAGGGTCTCGGACTTCATCTGAATCAGCGCGAACTCGATATCGTCCTGGATATCCGCTTCGGACGACTCGGCCGCGTCCAGCACGCCCTGCCCCTCGCCAATGCCGCCCTCGGCACGCACGTCCCGCATCTTTTCCTGCACCTGGGCGAGAATCTCGCGCCGGCGCTCTTCCAGAATGCGCTTCAGTTCGACGTATCGCCCGCGAGGGGTCTCGGTCTTGCCCGCTTTTTTTGAGGTGGTTGTTCGTGCCTTCATGATTTACTCCTTCACTCCGCTCTGCCCGCTTCGTGGACACCTTGCGTGCCCAATCATCTGCAAAGAAAATGCCAATAATAACTGAACTCGTACCTTACGTAAAGCGATCCTGGTGTGCGAATTCGACACGCCTGGTGGGTAACTTCTCCTACCTGCACCCTGTCGGATCAGCCGCCAGCCATCATGGCCGACCAATGTAAACACTTGAATACCAGCGTGTTACGTCGGCGATAGTAGTTCACGACCGTTTCGGTCCGCCTTTTCACGAGCCTTTAGACGAGAGAGGGGGGTGTTTTGGTTCTCCCCCCTTCTGGACGGGAGATGTCACCGGGAGGCGACAGGTGTCAAAACGGCACCGGGCTGCTATACTTCGATGTTTGTTCCGGGGTCCGGACTCAGGCAAAGGAATCTCATGGCAAAGCAATGTGAAGTGTGCGGGAAGAAGCCGGTGGTGGGCCGTCAGGCCAGCCACGCGAACAACGTGACGGCGCGGCGGTTCGAACCGAACCTCCAGACCGTGCGGGCGGTGGTCAACGGCGCCACCAAGCGCGTCCGCGTCTGCACCCGGTGCATCCGCTCCAACAAGGTGACGAAGGCCGCCTAGTGGCCACCCCGCTGGTGCCCGTTGCCACGGCCGGCGCCCCCGGGGCGATTGGACCGTACAGCCAGGCCATCAAGGCCGGCGGGTTCCTGTTTGCGTCCGGGCAGATTCCGCTCGACCCCACGACCGGGACGCTGACCCAGGGCGGGATCACCGCGCAGGCGCACCAGGTGTTGCAGAACCTGGGTGCCGTCCTGAACGAAGCGGGGATTTCGTACGACCGGGTGGTAAAAACCACCGTCTACCTCGCCGACATGGCTGACTTTCCCGCGGTCAACGAGGTCTACGCCACATACTTCCCCGCCCCGGCGCCCGCCAGGGCCACGATCCAGGCCGCCGGCCTCCCCAGAAACGTCCTGGTCGAAATCGACCTGGTCGCCTATCTCGGCAGCTAGAGACCTCCTCACTTGCGTGGATGGAGGCCCCGGGCTTCAGCCCGGGGCGTGCGGCACGGGCTGAAGCCCGTGCCCTCCACCTACCTAACGGCTCGACCGTTCCACTGCCAGCACGCCGTCGATGGCTTTGAGCGCCTTGATCACCCGATCGAGGTGTTTCACGTCGCCGATTTCCACCGTCATCCGGATTGACCCCCGGTGGTCCGCGTCCGAGGTGGCCTCCACCTCGCGGATGTTCGTGTTGATCCCGGCGATGCGGGTGCTGATGTCCGCGAGGATGCCCTTGCGGTCCGCCACGTGGATCTTCAGCCGCACCACGTACGGGGCCGCATCGGCGCCTTTGTCCCACTCGACGTCCATCCGCCGTTCCGGGTCGTACAGCAGATTCACCACGTTCGGGCAGTTCACGGAATGCACCGACACGCCTTTGCCGCGCGTGATGTAGCCGACGATCTTCTCGCCGCGGATCGGATTGCAGCAGCGCGCGCGAAACACCAGCAGGTCGTCGGCGCCCCGTACCGTGATCTTGGCCTCGCCGCCGCCCAGCATTCGCTTGACGACACTGGTGATGGCCCCGTCGGGCGGCGGCTCGTTCAGCGCGTCCTGTCCGAGCAGGCGCGTCAACACCGCGCGCGCGGTGGCCTTGCCGTAGCCGATCGCCGCGTAGAGGTCGTCGGCCCGCTGCGCGCCGTAGTCGGGTGCGAGCTTCGCCAGGACCTCGTCGGTGACGAGCGCCTTGTCGATGTTGAACCGGCGGACCTCCTTCTCGAACAGCCGCTTGCCCAATTCGACGCTGCGCGTCTTCTCTTCGCCCTGGATGTAGTGCTTGATCTTGTTACGCGCGCGCGACGTGCCGACGAACGTCAGCCAGTCGCGGCTGGGCCGGTGCCCGGGCTGCGTCAGGATCTCGACGATGTCGCCGTTGTTCAGCCGCGTGCGGAGCGGCATCATGCGGCCGTTGACCCGCGCGCCCACGCAGCGATGCCCCACGTCGGTGTGGACGGCGTACGCAAAATCCACGATGGTGGCGCCCTGCGGCAGCGCTTTGACCTCACCCTTCGGCGTGAACAGGTACACCTCGTCCGGGTACAACTCGATCCGCAGGTTCTGCAGGAACTCCGCCGGGTCGCGCACCTCCTGCTGCGACTCCAGCAGCTGCCGCAGCCACAGGAAATACTGCTCATCGCGCGCGGCGCCCTCGCGGCCTTCCTTGTACTTCCAGTGGGCCGCGATCCCTTCTTCCGCGATGCGATGCATGTCCTGCGTGCGGATCTGAATCTCGAACGGCGTCCCGCGCGCGCTGACCACCGATGTGTGCAGCGACTGGTACCCGTTCGGCCGCGGCATCGCGATGAAGTCCTTGAACCGGCCCGGCACCGGCGACCACGTCTGGTGGATGATGCCCAGCACCGCGTAGCAGTCCTTGACCGACTCGGTCACCACGCGCAGCGCCACGAAGTCGTACACCTGATCCAGGTTGACTTTCTGGCGCTCCAGCTTCTGGTAGATGGACCACAGGCGCTTGATCCGCCCGTCCACCGACACGATGGGCAGCTGCGCGTCGCTCAGTTTCCTGACCAGCTGCAGGCGTAGCTCCTCCACCAGGCCTTCGGTGGCCTTGCGCTTGGCCTCCACCTCGGCCCGCAGCGCCTGGTACGCCTGCGGCTCCAGGAACCGGAACGCCAGCTCCTCCAGTTCGTTCTTGATCTTGCTCATGCCCAGCCGGTTGGCGATGGGCGCGTAGATGTCCCGGGTCTCCTGGGCAATGCGCTGCCGCCGATCCTCCGGCAGGTGCTGGAGGGTGCGCATGTTGTGCAGCCGGTCGGCCAGCTTCACCAGGATGACCCTGATGTCGTCGACCATCGCCAGGAGCATCTTCCGGAAACTCTCGGCCTGCCGCTCCTCGCTGGACGAAAACTGCAGGGCCGACAGCTTGGTGACCCCCTCCACCACGTGGGCCACCTCCTCCCCGAACAACTCCCGGATTTTGTCAATGGAGTTGGGGGTGTCCTCGACGATGTCGTGGAGCAGGCCGGCGGCCACGGCCACCACGTCCAGGCGCATGTCCGCCAGCAGGTCCGCCACCTCCAGGGGATGCACCAGATAGGGCTCCCCGGACCGCCGCACCTGGCCCTTATGCTCGTAGGCCGAGAAGACATAGGCCCGCCTCAGCAGCTCCGTGTCGGCCTCCGGAGTGGCTGTTCTGACCTTGTCGATGAGATCTTCGAACCGAATCATGGGGCCGGTGTCTAATTCCTTAGAAGGATACCGGAAACGGCCGAAACGCTCCTTGACGGCTGTTTTTCCGGTTCACTATACTTGCGCCACTTCGACCGGCCAGAGCTCGGTACACATTGAGGATTTCCATGCACGCTTCCCTTAAGCTGATTCGCGTCGTCGCACTGGTGCTGGCTGTCGGACTGTCCACGACGGCCTGCGGCAAATACTCCATCGGGAATCTCCGGTCCCTGATGGCCTTCAAGGAGGCCAACGAGCTCTACAAACGGGGTGATTTTCCCAAGGCCGTGGAGGCCTACCAGCGGGCCATCCAGCACAACCCGGACTTCGGCATCAGCTACTTCTTCCTGGGCAACTCGTACGACAACATGTACAAGCCCTCCCGGAGGGGCGAGGCTGAGAACGACGCCAACCTGGTGAAGGCCGTCGAGAACTACCGGAAGGCCACCGAGGTCATCAAGGACGAGGACATCCAGGGCCCCCAGATTCGCAAGCTGGCCTATGAGTACCTCATCGCCGCCTACGGCGTGGACAAGATCGACGACTTCAGCCAGGCCGAACCCATCGCCCAGAAGCTGATTCTGATGGAGCCGAACGAGCCCAGCAACTACTGGTCGCTCGGCACGCTCTACGAGGGCCAGGGCCGGTACGAAGAGGCCGAGGCCACCTTCAATAAGGCCGTGGAAGTGCGACCGAACGATGCGCAGGGCTACATGGTCCTGGCCGGGTACCACAACCGCCAGGGCAACTTCGACAAGACCATGGAAGCCTGGGAAAACCGGGCGCGCGTGGAACCCAACAACCCCGAAGCGCACCACATGATCGGGTACTACCTCTACGAAAAGGCCTTCAAGGACTACACGATCTCCGCGGCGACCAAGCGCGAGTACCTGGCCCGGGCCGTGGCAGCCGAAGACTCGGCCCTCGCGCTGCACGCCGAATACGTGGAGGCGCTGACCATCAAGAACATCATCCTGCGCCTGCAGGCCAACGCGGAGCGCGACCCCAAGAAGCAGAAGGCGCTCATCGCGGAAGCGGACCGCCTCCGCAACAAGGCCATGGAACTGCAGAAGTCGCAGGCCGCCGCCGGCAAGTAAACCGGTTCACTGACCTCTCAAAAACCGCGACCAGGGCATCCTGGCCGCGGTTTTCCGTTTGTACCGGTCTTCTCTATTGTGGCGAAATGGCGAAATGGCGAGGTGAGGCAGTGGACCAATGGCCCATTGGCTCATTCGAGGCGCCTGACTGCCCGCAGATGGTGCGTAAGCCACAGGCAGGGGGTTCTCCCGGCACGGCCGCCAGCCGGCGCCATCCACGGGGCGCCAGGACTGCTGAGGGCCACCTCGTCACTCACCCATTGGCTCCGCATTGCCGCATTCCGCTATTGGCCCATTTCGCCATTGCGCCATTTCGCCATTTCGCCACTCACAGAGGGGTACAAAGAAATACCGCGCCCGGGACGTCCCGAGCGCGGTTCAGAGAGACGAAAGCCGTCTGGGCCTAGTTGCCGAGGCCCATCGCCGCCCGGCGCATGCCGTCGGTCACGATGCCCACCTTGGTGACCCCGGCGCCCTGGGCGGCGTCGATGATCTGGACGATCTCGCCGTAGGGCACGGAACCGTCACCGATGATGAAGATCGTCTTGTCCTTGCGCGTCTCGTACACCGCGCGCAGGTGCTCCTGCAACGCGCCCATCGACACTTCCGTCTTGTTGACGGAGAGCCGGCGGTCGGACGTGTAGTCCACCACGATCTGGCTCAGGTCGATGGCCGCGCTGGCCGCCTTGTTGACCTCGAGCGGCAGATTGATGTCCACGCCCTTCTGCGTGAGCGGCAACGCGGCGATGAAGATGACGAGGAGCACGAGCAGGACGTCGATGAGCGGCGTCACGTTCATGTCGGACGAGGCTTCCGCTTTGGAAACCTGGGCGTTCCTTTCCGCCCCGTGGTGCATGTGCGCGTGTGACATGGCTAGTTGCCTCCCTCGATGTTGCCGCCCTTTTTCTCGGTGATGAGACCCACGGTCTCGATCCCGGCGCCCCGCAACGCGTCCATCATCTTCATGATGGCGCTGTAGGGCGCATCCTTGTCGCCCTTGAGGTAGACAATCTTGTCGGCCTTGGTCTCGAGGATCGCCTGCAGGCGCGTGATCGCGTCCGATTCATTCACCAGCTTCGCGTTGACGTACAACTTGCTTTCACGGTCGATGTGCACCACCGTCTGGTCGGCGGTGTCCGGCTTGTCGCCAGTGTTTTCCGCCTCCGGGAGGTTCACGTCGATGCCCTTTTGCAGCATCGGCGCGATCAGCATGACGATGATCAGCAGCACGAGCATGACGTCCACCAGCGGGGTGACGTTGATGTCTGCCTTGAGGCCGCCTTTGGCGCCCCCGACGTCCATTGACATGAGACTGTCCTTTCAACACGGCTCCCTGCACTGCGCCGGCAACGCGGCCGCCAGGCGGTCTCCCGCCTGCCGCGCCGCATCACCGGCCAGGGAACCTGGGCCTTACGCCGTCTTCTTGATGAAGTAGTCCACGAGCTCCGACGACGAGTTGTCCATCTCGACGTTGAAGTACTCGAGGTGACCTGTGAAGTAGTTGTAGAGCCACACGGCGGGGATGGCCACCACGAGGCCGAGCGCCGTTTCAATGAGCGCTTCCGAAATACCGGCGGACACGGCGCCCAGACCGGCGGACCCCGTGCTGCCGATGCCGGCGAACGCGTTGATGACGCCGACGACCGTGCCGAGCAGGCCGACGAACGGCGCCGTGGCGCCGATGGTGGCCAGGGCGGGAATGCCCTTCTTCAGGTCGTTGGCGGTCAGGGCCGTCGCGCGCTGAATGGCGCGGCGCACGGTGTCGACCAGGTCGTCACGCGTGAGATTGGCACCCGAGTCCACCTGGAACTGGTATTCCTGAAGGCCCGCGAGCACCACCTTCGCCAGATGGCTGTACTGATAGGTCTTGGCCTGCGACACCGCGATGGCGTCCTTCAGACGGCCGTCCTTGAGGTGCTTGGCGACTTGCGGCGCGTACAACTTCGATTGCTTCTTCGCCTGTGTGAACGTGTAGAAGCGCTCAATCGCCACACCGAACGACCACATCGACATGAAGACAAGCACAAAGGCGACGGCCTTCGCCACGAAGCCCATCTGTTCCCACATGTGCACCAGATCTAATTCACCCATTACAGCCTCCGAAAAGTGACTACTCGACGTTAAAACACCAGAACGACTCTTGAACGCCTGACTTGCAGAAAATCCCCGACTCTACTGCAGCGTGAAGTTCACCGTGACGGTCATGATGACGGGCACCGGCACGCCGTTGAGCGTGGTCGGCGTGAACTTCCACTGCCGGACGGCCTCCAGGGCCGCCTGATCCAGGAGCGCCACCGGACGGATCACGCGGGCGTTCGTCACGGTGCCGTCCACGCCAATCGTCGCCTCGATGATGACGATGCCCGACACACGAGCGGACTGCGCAATCGGCGGATACACCGGGCGCACGTCCTTGATCTTCTTCGGTTCCTTGATCTGGCCACCGACGCGCACCGGCGCCGGCGGGGGCGGCGGAGGCGGCGCGGGAATGCCGCCCACCACGCCACCCGGGGCGCCACCGGGGATGCCTCCGGCCACGCCACCGACCACGCCGAACGATCCGGTCATGGGACGAGGTGGCGGCTCGGGTTTCACTTCAGGCGGCGCCTCGATCGGCGCGGCTGCGGGATTCACATCCACCTGCGGCTGCACCGGCTGCGGTGTCGCGGGCGGCGGGGGCGGCGGCGGGGGCGGCGGCGGGGGTGGCGGCACGGCCACGAACGCCATCACCGACTGCGGCGTCGGCAGAATGTCCGACGCGAGCAAGGGCACGATGACCAGGGCGCCGAGCAGAACCGTGTGGACCAGGATCGACAACGGCACCGTGTACCACTGTTTCGTTCCCAGCTTCACCGACGGGTCGGTCACCTCACCAAACAATTCACGTGGCACGTTAGTACCTCCTGCCTGCACTGACTGCGGACCGGCTTGGCGGCCCTGCCGCTCCGGGCGTTCTTCCGGCCCTTAACGAAGGCCGGGATTATAGACAGAGCCAAAAAACGGTGTCAATAAACGCACACCTGTTTCGTTAGACACCGGTTCTGAAAAAGTGGCCCGAACCTCACACCGCCGGGCGCGCGCCATCATCCCCCGGATTGCCCCCGGTGTCGAGTACGGAATGCACACCCATCCTCAATCGCGCGGGCAGCCCCATCCCGCCAGTCAGAAACACCCGGACGCCCTGCTCCACGGTCATGTCGGGAAACGACACCTGCGCGGGCCGGCAGACCAGTACATCGCCCAAATACAGGTGATTGGTGGGCACATAGACGGCCATCAGCGCTTCCGGTCCCTGCCCGCGGTCCACGGTGAACTCTTTTGTCAGAAATCCCAGGACAAACCCGCGCCCGACCTCTTCGACCAGGACCACGCGCTTGAACCCAAGTTCATTGTCCGGAGAAAACGCGACGATCAGCTGCTTCACGGGCATGTACACGGTCCGGAACACCGGCACATGCATCAGCAGCTGTTCGCCGCGGCCCAGCACCTTCCGCCCGAAGACGTTGGTGGCCACCGCCCCGATGACCAGCACGATGACCAGTGTCGTGATGAACCCAAGTCCTGGCGGGTGCGGTCCCAGCCAGCGGTCGTACCACCCGCTGGTCAGGCCGTCCACGGCGCGGAACATCCAGAGCAGCGCGGCCAGCGAGACCACCAGCGGCACCGTGACAAAAAATCCCGTGACGAACGACCGCCGCAGCCACTGCATCAGGACCTCCCGTCAGAGCCAGGCGAGGATGGCCATCGCCACGGCGATGCGGTACCAGGCGAACACGTCCAACCGGTGGCTGACCAGGAACTTCAG
>JANLHE010000379.1 GCA_024653875.1 Acidobacteriota bacterium | reverse complement strand
CACCAGGCCCAGCCACGCGCCCGCCGCCGCGATCGCGGCAGCCGAGACCACGCCCGCGAGCGTGCCTTGCAGCGAGATGGCGCCGGAGGTGCCCTTCGGCACCCGGCGCAAGGACGTGACCAGCACCGTCGTGCGGCCCCACGCCTTGCCCACCTCGCTGGCGACTGTATCGCTGCCCGACGTGGCCAGGGCCGCCGCCAGAGCCAGGAACGCCGGCGCCGGATCGGCCATGCCGGCGGCCACGAAGGCGGCACACGCGGCGATGCCCGTGTTGGCGATCGCGTTGCCGGGTCCGCGGCGCCCGCCGCGTGCCTCGGCAATGCCGGCGGCGGCCTTCCGCGCATGACCCAGGCGCGTCGTCACGGCCGCGAACAGGAACGTGGCCATGAGCACGGCCCATCCCGCCACGCCCGCACCGATGAGGATCAGTGAGCCGATGATGGCGCCGGTGATCGCGCCGGCCGGGGTCACGGTCCTGGCCGCCCAACCGGCGAGGGCGACCGCCATGTTCAGCGGCACCATCCACCAGGCCGCGGCGCCGGCCGTGGCAACGAGCACTGCGGGGTTCATCACACTGGTGCCCCACAACACGGCCGCCGCCACGGCCGGCACGGTGAGGTTGTCATCCAGCCTGACCGGGACGGTCTCGGCGAAGCCCGCGACCACCGCGGCGAGCACGGCGGCGCCCAGCATCCAGAGGTCCACCGGCGCGGGGCCGCACCACCACTGCATCGCGGCCGCGGCCGCGCCACCGGCGGCGAGGAACGCGAGCAGTCCGCCGACGGACTTTTCCCGGTTCCACGGCAGCGGCGCCGTCCGCACGTGCGCGCCGACGAGCGTGGCCATGCCGTCGCCCGCAGCCAGGACCGCCCACGCCGTCGCGGCCAGGTCGAGCCGCGAGCGGAACACCAGCACCAGCGCGAGCACGGCCATCGGGTACATCACGAGTCCCGATGTCCACACGCGCCCGTGGTCGGCGGTCCTGAGCAGGCGTGGTGCGAGGCGCGGCAACACCAGCGCGTTGAACGCGATCGCCGCCACGGCGAGGAGGGCGGCTTGCGGCCACGTGAGCCAGCGCAGCAAAAGCGCAAAGGCGCCGACGCCGATGTGCACCAGTTGGCGGTGGGCTTCCATCGCTCGGCCCCGGCTCAGGCGGTGACGCGTCCGGCGGCGACGGCGGCGCGCCACCATTCGAGCGTGTCGGCCAGCGTCTGCTGCAGCGGCCGCTGCGGCGCCCACCCGAGTTCGGCCCGGATCCGCGTGGAATCGCCCACCAGTCTCGGCATATCGCTCGGGCGCAGGCGCTCCGGGTCCACGGTGCGCGTGACCGGCACGCGCGCGAGGGCAATCAGGTGATCGAGCAGGTCGCCGATGCGATGGGCCGTGCCCGTGCAGATGTTGTACGGCCGTCCGGCGCGGCCGTGGTCCAGCAGCCGGACGTAGGCGTCCACGACATCGCGCACGTCCGTCAGGTCGCGCTCGGCGTCAAGGTTGCCCACCTGGAGGACCGCCGGCGCCAGCCCTGCTTCGATCAACGCGATCTGCCGCGCGAAGCTCGAGATGGCGAACGTCGGGTCCTGTCCCGGGCCGATGTGGTTGAACGGCCGCGCCACCACCACCTGCAGGCCATCATCGTGCGCCGCGGCCAGCGCGAGCTGATCCTGCGCGAGTTTGGAGAGGCCGTACGGGCTCGACGGCACCAGCGGCGCGTCTTCGGTAAGCGGCGCCGTGGACGCCTGATAGATCATCGCCGAGGTGACGACCACCACCCGGCTGTCCGGCGAATGCAGGCGCACCGCCTCGAGCAGGTGGTGGGTGCCCAGGACGTTGGTCTGCAGCGGCAACAGGGAATTGCGCCACGACTGGCCGACGTGCGGCGAACCCGCCAGATGCAGAATGCGCGCGGGTTGTGCGTCGGTGATCGCCTGATGGACGGCGTGTGTGTCGGTGATGTCCACCTGCCGCCAGTGGACCTGGCGGTCGTCGTCGTGGGGCCGCCGGCTCCACGCCAGCACCTGGTGGCCCGCCGCGCTGGCGCGCACGTGCGCCAGCACGTGCCGGCCCGCGAATCCAGCGGCGCCGGTGACCAGGATCGAGGAGGCCGTCATGCGACGTCAGGCGCCGGCGCGGGTGCCGTATTGCGCCTGATAGTAGGTGCGATACGCCTGATCCTGCTCCTTGATCGGGCGCCACCAGGTTTCGTTCTGGCGATACCAGTCCACCGTGGCCGCCAGGCCCTGCTCGAAGCCCACCTGTGGGGCCCAGCCGAGGCCGCGCAGCTTGCTTGTATCGAGCGCGTACCGGCGATCGTGCCCCTGGCGATCCGCGACCTTGCGAATGAGCGTCGACGGCCGTCCGGCCAGTTCAAGGATGCGATGGGTGAGGTCCACGTTGGTGACCTCGTTCCCGCCGCCGATGTTGTAGACCTCGCCGTTGGTGCCGCTGTCGATCACCACGTCGATCCCGCGGCAGTGGTCGTCGACGTGGAGCCAGTCGCGCACGTTCAGGCCGTCGCCGTAGAGCGGCACCGGGATGTTGTCGATGGCGTTGGTGACAAACAGCGGGATGACTTTTTCCGGAAACTGGTTGGGGCCGTAGTTGTTCGACGCGCGCGTGATGATCGCCGGCACGTTGTAGGTGGCCCAGTAGCTGTACGCCAGGCGGTCGGCTCCGGCCTTGCTGGCCGAGTACGGGTTGCGCGGCCGCAGTTCGTCGGTTTCACGGCTCGCGCCCGTGGGCACGCTGCCGTACACCTCGTCGGTGGAAATCTGAATGAACCGCTTCAGGTTCGGCGCCTGTCGCGCGGCTTCCAGCAGGACGAAGGTCCCGATGACGTCGGTCGTGATGAAATCGGCGGCGGATTGAATCGAGCGATCCACGTGCGTTTCGGCCGCGAAGTGGACCACCAGCTCCGACTCGCGCACCAGCGGACCGGCCACCGCGGCGTCCGCGATGTCACCGTGCACGAACCGGTGCCGCGGGCTGTCCATCACCGCCGCGAGGTTTTCCATGCGGCCGGCATACGTCAGCTTGTCGAGGGTCGTGATCTGCCAGTCCGGGTGGGCGTTATGCGCCCATCGCACGAAGTTCGAGCCGATAAATCCCGCGCCGCCGGTCACCAGAACGTTCGTCATCGCTGCCTGCCATTATCCCCGAAAACACCCAGGAGGTTGGTGAACGACCCGATGCCCGCGAGCGTGAACGAGAAACTGAAACGCTTGTCATTGCGCAGGCCCAGGTGGCTCAGGTTGGTCACCGCGTAGTCAAACGCCACGCCGCAGCACTGGGCGTTGTAGAAGCCGCTGAGGCGCTGCTGGAGCATCCGCTCACGGAGGATGTCGTAGGTCATGCTGTAGCCGGCGGAGGCTCCGCCGCGGGGCTGTTTCGCGCGGCCGGACACGGTCAGGAAGTGATCGGCGGCGGCCGGGTTGTCGAAGCCGGACAATCCGGGAATCACCTGCCGTTTGGACCAGCTGCCATTGAGGTCGAAGGCCTCGTGCGCGGCATTGACCGACGCGCGGTAGGTGCGGACCGCTCCGAACTGCGTGTCGTACTCGAGGCCGAACTGGCCCCGGAACGCCGGCGTCGGCGAGAGGCTGATCGATCCGCGCAGGGGAGACAGTTTGCTCGGCGGCGCGAAGTACGCATACAGCCCGCCGAAGCTCGACTGATACTGCTGGTCGTACGACGCGGCCAGCGCGTCCGTGTAGTACGTCTGGCTCACCTCGACGTTCATGACCTCCCGCACCACGGCGGGGGCGTCGCCCTGGCGGACGCGCGCCAGCAACCGGTTGGCCACCCCGTAGGTGACCTGCGTGACGCCGCCGACGATGGTGTCCACCGAGTCGAACTGCACGACCTCGTTGAAGCGCGTGAACGCCGATCGTTTCTGGATATTGACGGATGGCTCGATGACGTGTTTGAACCGCTCCGCGAACCCGTTGCCCGGCGTGTTGAAGACGCGTGTAAACACCGGACCCACGATGCGGCCATTGACTTCCATGAGGTGCCGCGTCAGCGGCGTGTCCAGCACCGTGCCCGTCAGCGGGTCGCGCGACTGATTCCAGGTGGTGCGCCGGACGGAGACGCTGCCGTTGAGCGTGAGCGCCGACCCCAGGGACAACGGCGCCCGCACGGTCGCGGCCCCGTCCGTCCTGAAGACGCTCGTGCGCGTCTCCGGCCGATCCACGTCGTCGAACCGCACCACGTTGATGGTGTCAAAGGAGCCACCCACCGTGATCTTGGTGCGCAAGACAGGCGCCTCGGAGACACTCACGTTCACGCGCGGCTGATAGCGGTAGCTGGAGGCGGTCGTGGTGCCGTAGAACACGTCGTTACGTTCCGCCTGCGCGGCCACGCGGATCCGGCCCCAGTTGCCGCTCGCGTCGGCGCCGAAGTACCTGGAGCGGCGCGAGAACGCCGCGAGATCCACTTGATAGAGCTGCTGCGTGGTGGCATCGGAAAAATAGTCGGCCCGCGCCTGCAGGCGGATCCGTCCCGGCAGGTTCTGCGCCAGGGTGCCGCGCACCTCGAAGGACTGGCGGGCCGGCGTGGTCACCGTGCCGCTTTCGGCCAGCACCGCCTTTTCGCGGATGACGAAGACGCGGGCGTCCCCTCGGGCCTGCGGGCTGGCCACGTACCGGAAGTCCGCGCCAAACCCGTGGCCGGTCTTGGCAAACCAGTCGTGATACACCGTGGCGTCCGCGCTGCGGCTGATCGCCCAGAAGAACGCGTTGCTGAGGCTGAACCCGCGGAAGGTGGAGGAGCCGTAGCTGGGCATCAGAAAGCCCGTCGCGCGCCCGTCCTCGTGGATGGGGTAGTAGAAGAGGGGCACGTACAGAACCGGCACGTCCTTCACCTGCAGGACGGCGTTGTACAGGATCGCGTACTTGTCCACCGTGAACGTCATGCGCGAGGACGTCATCTCCCACCGGCGGCTTGGCTGCACACAGGCGGTGAACACCGCGTTGGTGAGTTTGTACGTGCGGGGGCCGGTCTTGTCGATCCGATCGGCGGAGAAGAACGCCTCGGGCTCCTGCGTGCCGAACAGCGTGCGATCGATCTGCCGGTCGGTCAGTTGCAGCGTGCCGCTGGCCGTCTCGAAAAACCCCGTGCGGGTCTTGATGTCGAACTCGCCCCGCACGGCGGCGATGCGCGTGCCGGTCTGCTGAAAGACGACGTTGCCCCTCGCGATCAGGCGTTCCTCGGGCCTCAGGTAGTCGATTTCCTGCGCGATCAGCTGGACGTCGCCGCAGCGGACTTCGATGGGCACGCCCGCGTCCCCGCGGATTTCGCGGCGGCTCGATCCCTCCGGCCTGGAGGGATCGGACACGTCCCTCGCGGTGATGTACGAGCCAATCTCGCAGTTGCCGACCGTGAGCTGCCCGGCGGCCGGCGAGGGCCACGCGGCAGACACGCCGAGCAGGCACAGAACGGAAAGGAATCGAGACATGCGGGTTGCTGTCTGTGGGACGTCACCAAGACGGAATTGGTCGAAGAATATCATGCGAGCAGCGGGAGCACTTCGCCCGCGAGGAAGAGGGAGCCGGCCACCACGATGGGCGACCCATGCCCGGCGGCCAGTATCAGGGCCTCGCGCGGCGTGGGCGCCGCGAGACACGGCACGGCGGGGACCCCCGCCGCGGCGAGCGCGACGAGGTCGGCCGGCGCCGCGGCTCGCGGCGACACCGGCGCCGTGAACACAAACATCGACGCGACCGGCGCGAGCGCCTCGAGCACCTCGCCGATCGCCTTGTCGCGCATGATCCCGAACACGATGGGCACCGGCGCGGCGACCGTCTCGCGCAGGAAATCGGCGAGCGCGCGCGCGCCGTCGGGATTGTGCGCGCCGTCCACCAGCACGTCGTGCCCCTGCCAGCGGCGCCAGTCCAGTCGCCCGGGCCACCGCGCGTCCGACAGGGCCAGCCCGATGGCCGCTCCGTCCACCGGGGCCAGGCCGCAGGCGCGCGCGGCTTCCAACGTGCGCACCGCGGTGACCGCGTTGTCGACTTGATGGCGGCCGGGCAGCGCCAGCCGGAGCGCGCCGTAGTCCTGGGCGGGGGTGCGCAGCGTCAACTGCGTCTCCCGTGCGCCGACCTTCGCGCTCACCTCGACGCCGACGGGCGCATACGTGAACGTCGCGCCGGCCGCGCTGGCCGCCGATGACAGGACCGCCAGCGTGTCGGCGCTCGTGCGCCCCGCTACGACGGCCGCGCCGGGTTTGATGACGCCGGCCTTCTCGGCCGCGATGACTTCGAGCGTGTCACCGAGCCACACCTGATGATCGAGCCCGATGTTGGTGATGGCCACAAGCGGCGCATCCACGGCGTTGGTGGCATCGAGGCGGCCACCGAGGCCGACCTCCAGCACCGCCAGTTCCACCCCGGCGTCCCGGAACGCGACCAGCGCCAGCGCCGTCGTGGCCTCGAAGAAGCTGGGCGGATGGGGCAGGGCCGTCGCGGCCTGACGCACCTGGATGGCCGCGCGATCAAACGCATCGGCGCCAATCTGCACGCCGTTGATGGCCACGCGCTCTTCGATGTGCGTGAGGTGCGGCGACGTGTAGCGCCCGGTCCGGCGGCCGGCCGCGCGCACGCCGCGCTCCACCATGGCGGTGACGGACCCTTTCCCGTTGGTTCCCGCCACGGTCATCGCGGTGAAACGCCGTTCGGGACGACCCAGCGCGCCGAGCAGCGCGTGCATCTGCGCGAGACCCAGCTTGATGCCGGTGGCCTCGAGGTCCAGCAGCCAGTGGCGAGCGGTGGCAGCCAAACTCAGCGTTCGGCGCGTGTGGACGCCGTCCGGGGGGAGGGCGGCAGACCCAGCATGATCCGCAGCGCGTGGGCAATCGTGTCCTTCATGTCGCGCCGATCCACGATTGTATCGATCATGCCCTTCTCGAGCAGGAACTCGCTGCGCTGGAACCCGTCGGGCAGTTTCTGCCGGATGGTCTGTTCGATGACCCGGGGGCCCGCAAACCCGATGAGGGCCCTGGGTTCCGCGATGTTGAGGTCCCCCAGCATCGCGAAGCTGGCGGTCACGCCCCCCGTCGTGGGGTCGGTCATCACCGACAGATAAGGCACGCCGGCCCGGTCCAGCCGTCCCAGCGCCGCGCTGATCTTGGCCATCTGCATCAGCGACAAGGTGCCTTCCATCATGCGCGCGCCGCCCGAGCAACAGACGACGATGACGGGTTGGCGCTGCGCGATGCCCATCTCGATGGCGCGGGTGATCTTCTCGCCGACGACCACGCCCATGCTGCCACCGATAAAGCTGTACTCCATGGCGGCGACCACCGCCGGAATGCCGTCGATGGTGCCGCTGGCGGTGACCACGGCGTCCTTGCGTCCGGTGGTCCGGATGCTGGCGATAAGCCGATCGGCGTAGGGCTTGGTGTCCGTGAACTCGAGCGGGTCGGTCGAGCGCAGGTCGTTGTCGTACTCCGTCCACGCGCCGTCAAACAGCAGCGCCAGGCGATCGGCGGCGTTCATGCGGAAGTGATGCGCGCACTTGGGACACACCTGCAGGTTGGCCAGCAGTTCCTTGTTGTAAATCACCTGCCCGCACGAGGGGCATTTCACCCACAGGCCCTCGGGCACCCGGCTCGCCTTGTCGCCCTGGGGCTCGATGGGTTTTCGGGCCTTCTTGAACCACGCCATATATGCACTCTAGCATCAGGCCCCCGGCGGGGGTCAGGTTCGCGGCACGTAGTAGCGCGTGCCCCGCGCCATCGATCCGATCTGGCGCAACAGGTCGTCAATCGCGTCGTCGCCCCATGACAGATCGAACTGCGAGGTCTCGACGACCAGCAGCGGCGTGGCGGTGTAGTGAAAGAAGAAGTGGTTGTAGGCCTCGTTCAACTCGGCGAGGTATTCGTCCGAGGGCAGCGGGGGATCGTCTTCCGCGTGCCGCGCGCGGCCGCGGACGCGGCGGCGCAACACGTCGGTCGGGCTCTGCAGGAAGAGGACCAGGTCCGGCTGCGGCAGATCGCGCGCCAGCAGCTCGTAGAGCTTCTGGTAGATGAAGAGTTCGTTGTCGTCGAGGTTCAGGTGGGCGTAGATGCGATCGCGGTCGAACAGATAGTCCGACACCGTGGCCTGGCTGAAGAGGTCGCCCTGCCGCAACTCCATCTGCTGCCGGTGGCGCGCCAGCGTGTAGAACAACTGCGTCTGAAACGCGGCACCAGGGCGCCCGGCGTAGAAGTCCGCCAAAAACGGGTTCTCCGCGTCGTCAAGCACGACGGTGGCGTCCAGCCTCGCGCCGAGCCGCTCGGCGAGGCTGGTTTTGCCCAGGCCCACCGGTCCTTCAATCGCGAGGTAGCGAAAGTCCACGGTGGCGCGAGTATACCAGCGGGGCGCGGCACAATCGCTGCGCTACGATAGGACCGTGGTGCTGAAACTCTCCCGACTGTGGCAGCCGATCGCGGCGGCCCTCCTGCTGTTGGTCACAAGCGCGTGCGCGTCGGCGCCGGCCGTGACTCCAGGCGAACGTCCCGCGCCGCTGGTGCCGCTGGACCTGCGGGTCGCCTGGGTGCTGCGCCTCGAGGCGCAGCGCGTCATGCGCGATCCGGGGATCGCGGCGGCGGCTGTCACCGCGCCCGTGGCGCCGTCGCCCGCGCGCACCCCGGATCTGCTGGCGCTGCTGATGGACGTGGACCCGGCCGTGCGCGGCCGCGCCGCGCTGGCGATCGGGCGGGTCGGCATGGCGGAAGGCCTGGCGCCGCTGGCGGCCACGCTGGCCGACGCCGAGTCGTCGGTGCGCGCGCAGGCGGCCTTCGCGCTCGGGTTGCTCGGGCGCGCGGAGGCGGTGGACCCGTTGCGCGCGGCCGTGGCCGATGCCGATCCCATGGTGCGCGGCCGCGCGGCCGAAGGGTTGGGGCTGATTGCGGCCCAGCTGACCGGGCCCGAGGCCGCGGCCATCCGCGGCCCTGCCGCCGCGACGATTGCCGACGCGTTCGCGGGCTGTGGCGTCGAGATCGCCGCGCTGGCGCCCGATGACGAGGCACACCCGCAGTTGCCGGCGATTGAGTCCTGCCGCCTGGCCATCTTTGCGCTGGCCCGGCTGCGCGAGTTTGACGCGCTTGCCCGCGTGGTGCTGACACCCGAAGGACGTCCCGTGTCGGAGTGGTGGCCGGTGGCGTACGCGCTGCAGCGCGTCGGCGACGCCAAGGCGACGCCGGCGCTGGTGCGCCTGGCGCGCAGTGCCGGTGTCTACACGGCCGCGTTCGCGCTGCGATCGGTGGCCGGCACGCCGGAGGGCTTCGCGCTCGCGCAGCGGTTCGCGGTGGACGCGGCGGCGGACGCGCGCGTGCGGGTGGCCGCCCTTCGCGCGCTCGGGCGGCGGGGGTCCGCCGCCGGCGCGGATACGCTCATGCAGGTGCTGGCCACGCGCGGCCTGGCGGCGACGCTGACGCTCGAGGCGATGACGGCGCTGGCCGCGACCGGGGACCTGCGCGCGGTGGATGCCATGCTCGATCGGCTCACCGACCCGCGTCCGCAGATTCGCGCGGCCGCCATCGCGGGCGCCGCCCGGCTCGATCCGGAAGGATTCCTGCTTGTGGTGTCGAGCCTCGGGACCGATCGCGAGTGGAGCGTCCGGGCCGCATTGGCGACCACGCTGGGCACACTGGAGCCCGACCGCGTCCGGTCGGGGCTAATCGATCTCACGCAGGATCAGGATCAGCGGGTGGTGGGACCGGCCCTGTCCGCGTTGGCCCGTGTGGGCGCGCCGGATCTGGAGGCGCGTCTGCTCGCGGCTCTGGAGGCGCCTGACTTTGCCGTGCGCGCCACCGCGGCGCGACTGGTGGGCGAACGCAAGGTGCCGGGCGCGGTGGCCGCGCTGACCCGCGCCTACGAGCGCGGCCTGAGCGACGCGGCGTTTGACGCGCGCGCGGCCGCGCTGGTCGCGCTGGCCGGCATCGGCGGTGACGAGGCCCTTGCGGTGGTGAGGCGCGGGCTGTCGGACCGTGAGTGGCCGCTCCGCTGGCGCGCGGCCCAGTTGCTGCGCGCGGCCGGCGACGCCACGGCGGAGCCGGAACGCCCGGCGCCGCTGCGCCAGCCGGTCGAGTATTTTGAGTCCGCGGCGCTGCTGCATCCAGCGTTCACCCCGGTGGCGTTCATTGAAACCCGCCTGGGGACGATCGAGGTCGCGCTCAACGTCGTGGAAGCCCCCCTGACCACCGCCAGCTTCGTCGCCCTGGCCCGCGCGGGATTTTTCAACGGCCTGCGCGTGCATCGGCTGGTGCCGAACTTCGTGGTGCAGACCGGAGATCCACGCGGGGATGGCGAGGGCGGCCCCGGGTTTTCCATTCCCGACGAGCTCAGCCCGCTGCCGTACGTGCGCGGCACGGTGGGGATGGCGCTGTCCTGGCGCGACACGGGCGGCAGCCAGTTCTTCATCACGCACTCCCCGCAGCCGCATCTCGACGGCCGGTACACGGTCTTCGGGCAGGTGACGGCGGGGATGGGCCTGGTGGATCAGCTGACGCTGTATGACGTCATCGAGCGGGTGCGGATTTGGGATGGCGTCACGTTGAAGTGAGGCATTCTTAGGTACAAAAAAAGGGGGCGACAGTCGCCCCCTTTTCTCTTGAGGTGCAGAAGCGACTAGCGCTTCTTGCCGCCCTTCTTTGCTGCCTTCTTGGCTGCTTTCTTGGCCATGTGGTTTTCCCCCCCTTCTTGTGGGATCGCGTGGACTCGTCCGCACCGCAGCCGTCGCGACCTTTCGGCTCGCCTGACCCGCTGTGTGGTGCCCTCGCCTCGTGGCAGATGCGGCAACGTCACGCATCTGGCATCTCGTCGTTCTGGAACCTGCCGTGCCCGCCAGCAAGGGGTGTCAACCCCGGTCGCGTAATCTCGGTCCGCCTCTATCCGCTCCGTCAGCCCCGTACCCAATAGATGGGCTGAGCGGTCCGTCGTCACGCAAGATGTAGATTATGGATGAGAAGAAAGGCCTGTCAAGCACAAAATGCAATTTCTTGTCAAAACTTGACAGCCGCGTCGGGCTGTTGCAG
>JANLHE010000378.1 GCA_024653875.1 Acidobacteriota bacterium | reverse complement strand
TCCCCACGCCCTCATTCCTGCGTCTGCTTCTTGATCATGCCTCCCAGCATGTGCAGCATCTCGACCGGCAGCGGAAAGACGATCGTCGAGTTCTTCTCCGACGCAATTTCTGTCAGCGTCTGCAGATAACGCAAGGTAATCGCGACGGGTTCAGTGGCGATGACTCCCGCGGCCTGAGCCAGCTTGGCCGACGCCTCAAGCTCGCCGGCCGCATGGATGATCTTCGCGCGCTTCTCCCGCTCGGCTTCAGCCTGACGGGCCATCGCCCGCTGCATGTCTGGCGGCAGGTCCACGTGTTTGACCTCGACCGACGACACCTTGATGCCCCACAAATCCGTGTGTTCGTCGAGAATCTGCTGGAGTTGCAGGTTCAGCCGATCCCGCTGCGACAGCAGGTCGTCAAGCTCCACCTGGCCCAGCACGCTCCGGAGCGTCGTCTGCGCCAGTTGCGACGTAGCGTAGTTGTAGTCTTCCACCTCGACGATCGCGCGGCGAGGATCCATGACACGGAAATAGATGACCGCGTTGACCTTGACCGAGACGTTGTCGCGGGTGATGACATCCTGAGGCGGCACATCATGCACCACGGTTCGAAGGGTGACCCGCACCATCCGATCGATAGGCTTGAAGACGAAGACCAGTCCCGGGCCCTTGGCCGCAGGGAGCAACTTGCCCAGCCGGAAGATGACCCCGCGTTCGTACTCCGCCAGAATCTTGATGGAGCTGACCAGATACAGGGCGAGCAGGACAACAACGACGACCAGCGGTTCAACAACAGGCATGGGGAACCTAGACCTTTCGCACGGTGAGGGTGAGTCCTTCGATGTGGGTGACGCGCACAGGCGTTCCTTCGGCAATATCTTCCGCCGTGGTCGCCTGCCAGATTTCACCCTGCGCACGCACCTGGCCGATACCGTTCGGCTCAAGGGTCGTGATCGCGTGGCCGACCACGCCGATCATGCCCGCCGCGCCGGTCACCGGTGCCTGCCGCTGCGCGGCCACGGCCAGCCGCACCAGGAACAACGCCACGACGACCGATGCCAGCACCACCGGCCCGACGACGCGCAGGCTGAGCTGCAGCTCCGGCGCCCGAGGGTCCATGAGGATCATCGCTCCGAACCCGAGGCTGACGATGCCGCCGGCCGCCAGCAGTCCATAACTGGTGACCTTGATCTCCAGAATGAGCAGCAGCAGGCCCAGCATGATGAGCAGCACGCCGGCGTAGTTGACGGGCAGGAGTCGCAAGGCGAAGAAGGCGAGCAGCAGCGAGACCCCGCCCACCACGCCAGGCAGAACCGCGCCAGGAGTCCAGAGTTCGATGGTGAGTCCCAGCATGCCCAGGCTCAGCAGGATGTAGGCGATGTTCGGGTGGGCGATCGCGCTCAACACACGCTGCCGGAATGTCATCTCGCCTGTGCGCAACTCGGCGCCGGCCGTCCGCAGAATCACGACACGGCCGTCGAACCGGGTGATGGTGCGGCCGTCAAGCCGCCGAAGCAGGTCGGGCAGATCCGAAGCGATGAGGTCGATGAGCGGCGGCGTGGCATCCGCGGCCTCCCGTTCGGTGAACGCCCGGCTCTGTGTGACGGCGGCTTCCGCGAGCGCGACGTTGCGGCGGCGACCCGTCGCCAGGGTCCGGGTGTAGGCAGCCACGTCTTGCGCCGCTTTCTCTGACGTTGTGGCGTCCATCGACTCGCCACCGCCCGCGACCGGATGCGCGGCGCCGATGTGGGTGCCGGGCGCCATCGCCGCGATATCGGCCGCGATCGTGAGGATGAACCCGGCCGACGCCGCACGGCTTCCGGCCGGACCGACGAAGACCGCGACGGGAGTCTTCGCCGAAAGCATGCGCGTGACGATGTCGCGCGTCGAGTCGACAAGGCCACCCGGCGTCTGCAGCATGAAGACGACGAGCGACGCTCCGGCCGCGTCCGCAGCATCCATCGTCTGGATCATGTATTCCGCGGAAACCGGGTGAATGACGGCGTCGACCTGTGCTATGAAAACGATGGGTGGGGCAGGCGGCGCAGGCTGCGCGGCGGCCATCAGGACCGACCCGGAGGTTATCAACAGCACGCCGAAGAGCGCCGAATGCCTGGGGACTTTCATGACTATTCCCGATCACCGCAAGTATACGCCCCGGCAGCTACCAGATGACCACCCATAATCGCTGACTATCGACGACCAACGACTCGGATCCGCCGTATGCTCATGAATGAGATGAGGCCTGCCATGCGACGCACCACTGCTCTTTCCGCGCTTTCGCTGCTGTTTCTGTTGAGTCCGAGTCTGCCCGCCAACCAGGCCCAGCCGCCACGGCAGAATCAGGACGCGCTGCCGCCGCGCGCGACGCAGAAGCCGCCGCTGCACGGCCGGCACTGGATGGCCCTCACCGGGAAGCCGCTCGCGGCCACGGCCGGCGCAATGGCGTTTCAGCAGGGCGGCAACGCGATCGATGCCGCGTGCGCCATGCTCGGCGCCGTCAGCACGATGTGGGACACGCTCGGCTGGGGTGGAGAAACGCAGGCGCTCATCTACAACCCGAAGACGAAGACGGTCGTCGGCATCAACGCGCTCGGCGTGGCGCCATCCGGCGCGACGGTGGAGTACTACAAGTCCAAGGGCTACAACTATCCGCCGGAGTTCGGCCCGCTCGCGGCCGTGACGCCGGGCACGCCCGGCGGCCTTCTGGTCATGCTCAAGGAATTCGGAACGCTCTCGCTGGCGCAGGTGCTGGCGCCGGCGATCGCCATGGCCGACGGCTACGCGATCGAAGCGCAGGCGGCGAATCTCGTCGAGCGCCAGAAGGCAGAGATCAAGAAATGGAAGTACTCGCCTGCGGTGTTTCTGCCGCACGCGGGCCAGACGCGCGAGGCGCCGGAGGCCGGCGAGATCTTCCGTCAGGCCGATCTGGCGGCGACGCTCCGCAAACTTGTCGAGGCCGAGCGCACGGCGCTCGCCGCGGGCAAATCGCGCGGCGACGCGATTCAAGCGGCGTACGATCGCTTCTACAAGGGCGACATCGCGCAGGAAATCGTGCGCGGCGTCCGCGAGGACGGCGGCCTCTTCACGACCGACGATCTGGCGAAGTGGCAGGTGAAGGTCGAAGTACCGCTGTCAACCACCTACAAGGGCATCGAGGTCTACAAGCTCGCGCAATGGCAGCAGGGGCCGGCGCTGCTCCAGGCACTCAACATCCTCGAGACGATCGACGTGAAGGCCCTCGGGTACAACACGCCGCGGTACCTGCACACGATCTACCAGACGATGAACCTCGCGTTCGCGGATCGCGACTTCTACTACGGCGACCCGGCTTTTCCGCCGGAAGAGCCTATGCGCGGACTGCTGTCGAAGGCGTATGCGAAAGACCGCGCGAAACTGGTGAATCCGGATCGCAACGATCCCTCGGCGAAACCGGGCGATCCGTATCCGTATCAAGATCCAGGCGGCACGAATCCGTTCCGGCGCTACCTCGATGCCTGGCCGCCTCCGGATAAACCCGTCAGGATTTCCGGAGGCAATGGCGGTAACACGACAGCCTGGGAGGACGCGTTCTACGCGGGCACGACGTCGATTCAAGCGGCCGACGCGCAAGGCTGGGTGATCTCGGTGACGCCCAGCGGCGGTTGGATCCCTGCCGTCGTCGCGGGCCGGACCGGCGTCGGGCTCAGCCAGCGCGCACAGTCGTTCGTGTTCGATCCCGCGGAGAACCCATATAACGTCATGGAGCCCGGTAAACGGCCCCGAGTGACACTGACGCCGACGCTCGCGATGAAGGACGGCCTGCCATGGATGGCGTTCTCGGTGCAAGGCGGCGACTCGCAGGATCAGAACCTGCTGCAGTACTTCCTGAACATCGTCGAGTTCGGCATGGCGCCGCAGCAGGCCGTCGAAGCGCCGAACATGAACTCGTTCCAGATGCGGAACTCGTTCCAGGACCACACCTCGCAGCCGGGGCGCATGCTCGTCGCGTCGTCCACGTCGCAGGCGATCCGGGCCGAGTTACAGAAGATGGGCTACAGGCTGCAATTCGCCGAGCGCACGTCGGGTCCCATCACCGCGATCTGGTTCGATCGCAAGCACGGCACCATGTGGGGCGCCGCCAGCAATCACGGCGAGGACTACGGCATCGTCTGGTGAGCGATCGAGTCGCACTCGATCGACCGCCAACTGAGGCAGGTCAGCCCCCCGCGGGCTTAGACCGCCCCCCGCGACCCCAGTGAGCCGATCGCCCGATAGTTTTCACATATCGGGATGGAGGCACCATGAAGCGGTCGATCTTTCCATTCGTAGTCCTCGCCTCGGTGATCTGGGTGGGGACGGCTCAGGCGCAGACAACACCAGCCGGGCGCCG
>JANLHE010000376.1 GCA_024653875.1 Acidobacteriota bacterium | reverse complement strand
CCGATCGCCTTCAGCGCGGCCCGCAGTTCCTTTGGCGTGACATTGTCCACGATGGTGGTGGCGCCGATGCGGACCGGGAGCACGAAGTGCAGGGTGCCGCGGGAAACCTTCTTGTCGCTGAGCATCGCTTCAAGCGCGTCGGCGGCCTTCAGGTCGGTTGTTGCCGGCAGGGGTCCCATGCGGCCGATGACCGCCTGTAGCGCCTCCAAGTCACCGGCCGGAAAGAGACCGCGACTGGCCGAGAGCGCGGCGGCCGCCAGCATGCCGTAACCCACGGCCTCCCCATGCAGGAACCGGCCGTACCGGCTGATGGATTCGAGGGCGTGGCCCACGGTGTGGCCGAAGTTCAGCACGCGCCTGGGTCCCTGCTCGAATTCATCGGCGACGACCATGTCCGCCTTGATGCGGCAGCAGTCGGCGATGAGCGGCGTGAGCACGGCGGCGTCGCGGGTGAAGATGGCCGGCAGGCTGGTGGCGATGTGCTCGAACAACGGCCGCGAGGCGATGACGCCGTACTTGACGGCCTCGTACAGGCCGGCGCGGAATTCGCGGCGCGGTAGCGTGGAGAGCACATCGGGATCGCACACCACCAGCGACGGCGGATGGAAGGCGCCGACGAGGTTCTTTCCGGCCGGCAGATTGACACCCACCTTGCCGCCAATCGCGCTGTCGACCTGCGAGAGCAGCGTCGTCGGGACCTGCACCAACCGGACGCCGCGCAGGTACGTGGCGGCCGCGAAGCCCGCCGTGTCGCCGACGACCCCGCCGCCGAATGCGATGACCACCGCCGAGCGATCGAGCCGGCGCTTCACCATGCCCTCATACAGCCGCGCGACCGTGGTCAGGTGCTTGGCCTTTTCGCCGTCGCCCATGACCAGCGGTTTCTGGTTGCCCAGGACATCCGAGAGGCGCTCGCCGTGCAGGCGCCAGACGGGGGAGCAGCTGACCACGACGGTTTCGGCCAGCAGGTGCTGTTCGGCAAGCAGGCGGCCCAGTTGCGTCGTGAGCCCTGCGCCAATCAGCACGGGATACGCACCATGTCGGTGCGTGATGTCGAGTCGGGTCACAGTCATCGGTTCGTGAGGCTCGCAGGGCGCGGGCGTGGGCGTGGGCCCCGCCGTCGTCGTGTAGGATAACAGGCGGCCCATGAAAGGGCGTGAGGTATCCGTGTCAGACCAGAAGAAACCCGATCAGAAGAAAGACGCGTTCGTGACCGAAATTATCCCGCAGTCCGAGGATTTTTCGCGGTGGTATCTCGACGTGGTGCGCCGCGCCGAGCTGGCCGACTATTCCCCGGTGAAGGGGTGCATGGTCATCCGGCCGTACGGGTATGCGATCTGGGAACACATCCAGCGCCTGCTGGACGCCCGGTTCAAGGCCACCGGCCACGTCAACGCGTACTTCCCGCTGTTCATCCCCGAGAGCCTGCTCATGAAAGAGAAGGATCACGTGGACGGGTTCGCGCCGCAGGTGGCGTGGGTCACCCGCGGTGGCGATGAAGAACTCGAAGAGCGCCTCATCATCCGCCCGACCTCGGAGGTCATCATCGGGACGATGTACGCCAAGTGGGTGAAGTCGTGGCGCGACCTGCCCGTGCTGATCAACCAGTGGGCGAACGTGGTGCGATGGGAGAAGGTCACGCGGCCGTTCCTGCGCACGACGGAGTTCCTCTGGCAGGAAGGCCACACCGCGCACGAGACGGCAGCAGAGGCCGAGGACGAGACGCTGAAGATCCTCGCCCTGTACAAGGACTTCTGCGAACGTGAACTGGCGATGCCGGTCGTCGACGGAATCAAGAGCGAGAGCGAGAAGTTCGCCGGCGCGTCGCGCACGTATTCGATCGAAGCGCTGATGGGCGATGGCCGCGCGCTGCAGGCCGGCACGTCGCACAACCTCGGGCAGAACTTCGCGAAGGCGTTCGAGATCCAGTTCCAGGGCCGCGACAAGACCATCCAGCATGCGTGGACGACGTCGTGGGGGGTGTCCACGCGGCTCATCGGCGGCGTGATCATGACGCACGGCGATGACAGCGGGCTGGTGCTGCCGCCCGCCGTGGCGCCGCATCAGGTCGTGATCATTCCGATCCCGCGCGGCGACTGGAAGACCACCGTGTTGCCGGCCTGCGAGGCCATTCGCGATCAGTTGACGGCGCTTGGTGTGCGCGTGAAGCTGGATGCCAGCGAAGAGAACTCGCCCGGCTGGAAGTACGCCGAGTGGGAACTGCGCGGCGTGCCGCTGCGACTGGAGATCGGGCCGAAGGACATCGAGAAGGGCGCGGTGTTTTCGGCGCGGCGCGACACGCGGGAGAAGGCGTCCATCCCGATGGCCGACCTGGCCACGCGCGTGCCGGAGATCCTGCAGGCGATTCAGGACAACCTGCTGGCCCGCGCGCGGGCGTACCGCGAGTCCCACACCTCCGAGGCCGCGACGTGGGAGGAGTTCACGACGGCGATGGAGGGCCGGCCGGGATTTGTGATCGCCAGCTGGTGCGGCAGCGCGGACTGTGAAGCCGCGATCAAGGCCGAGACTCAGGCGACCCTGCGTAATATTCCGATGGGCGCGCCGCGCGTGGATGGCACGTGCATCAAGTGCAACGCCGCGTCGAGCGTGAAGGCCTGGTTCGCGAAGGC
>JANLHE010000375.1 GCA_024653875.1 Acidobacteriota bacterium | reverse complement strand
GAGCGTCGACCCTTTCAGGACGATGCCCCGCAGCGCGACAAGGAAGTAGCGCGCCGGCACGATCGTCGTGAGGTACTGCAACGGCAGCGGCATGCTCGCGATGGGAAAAATGAATCCCGAGAGGATGAACGTCGGCAGGAACGCAATCAGCGTCCCCACCTGGAATGCCACCTGCTGGGTCTCGGCGATGGTGGACACGAACAGCCCCGTCCCGATGGCGCCAACCAGGAACACGGCCAGCACCAGTCCGAGCGCCAGCCAGTTGCCCCGCATCGGCAGGCCGAACAGCGCCATCGCGGCCAGGATTACGAAGAGGCCCGATATCTGCGACAGCACCAGATACGGCGCCGCCTTGCCCATGATGAACGATGGCGTCGAAATCGGCGCCATCCTGATCTGCTCCATCGTCCCGTTCTCCTTCTCGCGAACGACGGAGAGGGCCGTGGAGACGACGGCGGTGATCATGGCGATGTAGGCGATGAGCCCGGGGACGAGGAACAGGGTGCTGCGCAGTTCGGGGTTGTACCAGATGCGCGGCTCCACGGTCGCGAGGTGGCTGGTGATCTCCGCGTCCACCGGCAGCGATGCCTCGCGCAGCACGGCGGTGGTGTACCCAAGGACGGTTGTCGCGGTGTTCGCGTTGTCCCCGTTGAGCAACACCTGCACACGCGCCTGGGCGCCGTGCCGCACGTCGCGCGAGAACCCTTCCGGAATCACGAGCACCGCGCGGGCGGTTCCATCATCCAGCACGCGCGCGATCGCGGCATCCGACCCCGCGGCGCCCACGTACTTGAAGTACGTCGAGGCGACAAACCGTTCGGCGAGCGCGCGGCTTTCCGGCGTGGCATCGCGGTCCTGGACGACGAGCGCGACGTTCCTGATGTCGAAGTTGAGGGCGTAGCCGTAGAGGAACAGGAAAAACGCCGGCAGGAACAGCATGACCATCAGCGTGCGGCGGTCGCGGCTGATCTGCCGGAACTCCTTGATGGCGACGGCCCACAGGTGGTTCATGCCACGCGCTCGGTTCCGGCCTGGCTGACCACGTCAATGAACACTTCCTCGAGCGTCGGCAACACGTCCGGATCGCCCGAAGGCTGGCGAACGGCGAGCGCGCGTTTCAGATCCCGGGTGGGTCCCAGCGCGGCGATGCGGCCGCCGTGGATAATCGCCACGCGGTCGCAGCGCTCGGCCTCGTCCAGATAGTGGGTCGTCACGAGGACCGTCGTCCCGCCCTGGGCCATGTCGTCGATCAGCCGCCAGAAGTCGCGCCGGGATACCGGGTCCACGCCGCCGGTCGGTTCGTCGAGAAACAGGATCGGCGGCTCGTGCAGCAGCGCGCAGCCCAGCGCGAGGCGCTGCCGCCACCCGCCGGAGAGCGTCCGGGCCAGCACGTGCTCACGCCCCACCAGGCCCGCCATCTCCAGGGCAAACATGCGGCGCCGGGCGAACCGTTCACCGGACAACCCATACAGGCCGCCGTAGAACCGGATGTTCTGGTCCACGGTGAGGAGTTCGTACAGCGAAAACCGCTGCGACATATAGCCGATGCGGCGCTTCACGCCTTCCGGATCGCGCGAGACATCGACGCCGCCGACCTCGGCGCGCCCCGACGTGGGCCGCAGCAGCCCGCACAACATGCGGATCGTGGTGGACTTGCCGGCGCCGTTGGACCCGAGGAACCCGAAGACCTCGCCGCGCCGCACGTCAAACGACACGTCGTCCACGGCCGCGAACGTTCCGAAGCGGCGCGTCAGATGTTCGACGTGGATCGCCGGAGCCTCGGCAGTCATCTCAGTGAACCCCCACGGCCCGGCGCAACCGCGCCTCGCTGAGCCGCAGCGCCGCCTGCAGGCGCGTGCGTTCAAGCGACGCGTCCAGCAGCGCCACCTGGGCGTCCAGCACGTCCGTGCTCGTGGCCACGCCGGCGGCATACCGCTCCTGCAGGACGCGGTGGGCCTCGGTCGCGGCGGCCACGGCCTCGCCCGAGGCCGCGATGGCGGCGCGCCCGGCCTCGATGTCAAAGAGGCGTGTCTGCACCTCCACGGCCACGCGATCGTCAAACTCTTCGAGCCGATGGCCCAGCGCCCGGACCTGCGCATCGGCCACCGCGCGGTCGGCCTTGGCCCGGCCGCCGTCCCAGAGCGACCACGTCACCGTGACGCCCACGTCCCACGACGTCCGCCACTCGTCCTGCCGCGGCACGAACCGCCCGTTCGGCCGCGACGGCTCCAGCGCGGCGATGGCCGCCACCTGCGGACGCGTGGCGGCCATGGCGGCCTGCGCGGCCGATCGGAATGCCGATTGCCTGGCGGTGAAGGCGCCCCGCTCGGATCGCGCCTCGCGCGCCAGTGTCAGCACGTCGGCCGCGGGCTTCGACGTCAGGGCCTCGAGGCCGGGCGG
>JANLHE010000374.1 GCA_024653875.1 Acidobacteriota bacterium | reverse complement strand
GGGTTGCAGTTGACCATGATGGTCTCGTACCCCTGGTCGCGCATCGCAAAGGCCGCGTGGCAGCAGCAGTAGTCGAACTCGATCCCCTGTCCGATCCGGTTCGGTCCGGACCCCAGAATCACGACCTTCGCGCGCGACGAAGGCTCGGCCTCGCATTCGTCCTCGAACGTGCCGTACAGGTACGGCGTGAACGACTCGAACTCGGCCGCGCACGTATCGATGCGCTTGTAGGCCGCCACCAGCCCGATCTCATGGCGCCTCGCGCTGATGCTGTCCTCGTCCGCGCCGATCAGCATCGCAAGATCGTTGTCTGAGAATCCGGCGCGTTTCACCTCGCGCAACAGATCGGCCGAAAGATCACGCGGCCCCACGGCGCGCACCGAACGCGCCAGCTCCATCAACTGCTGGAACTGCGTCAGGAACCAGGGGTCCATCTTCGTCAGCCGCTGGATTTCGTCCAGCGGCCATCCGCGCTCCAGCGCGCGGAACACCGCCCACATCCGCCGGTCGGTGGGAATACCCAGCGCCCGCTGCAGGGCGGCGTCGTCTTCGTCGGCAAATGCCCCGCCGGGCAGCGTCTGGCCGAAGAGGCGGCCGCTGCGGCCCAGTTCGAGGGACCGGAACGCCTTGAGGAACGCTTCCTTGAAGGTGCGCCCCATCGCCATGGCCTCGCCCACCGACTTCATCTGCGTCGTAAGTGTGCGGTCGGCCTGCGGGAACTTTTCAAACGCCCAGCGCGGGACCTTGACGACCACGTAGTCGATGGTGGGCTCGAAGGACGCCGGCGTCAGGCGCGTGATGTCGTTCTTGATCTCGTCGAGGTGATAACCCAGCGCCAGTTTGGCCGCGATCTTCGCGATCGGAAAACCCGTGGCCTTGGACGCCAGCGCCGAGGACCGCGAGACGCGCGGATTCATCTCGATGGCGACCATCTGGCCGTCCGCGGGATTGATGGCGAACTGGATGTTGGACCCACCCGTCTCCACGCCCACGCGGCTGATGATACGGCGCGCGGCGTCGCGCATGCGCTGGTACTCGCGGTCGGTCAGCGTCAGGGCCGGCGCCACCGTGATGCTGTCACCGGTGTGCACGCCCATCGGGTCGATGTTTTCAATCGAACAGATGACCACGAAGTTGTCCGCGCTGTCGCGCATGACTTCCAGCTCGAACTCTTTCCATCCGATGACGGACTGCTCCACCAGAATTTCGTGCACCGGGCTCATCGACAGGCCGCGGCCGCAGATGTCCTTGAACTCCTCCACGTTGTAGGCGATGCCGCCGCCGACGCCGCCCAGCGTGAACGACGGGCGAATGATGATCGGGAACCCCAGCTCGCCGGCCGCTTCCAGTCCCTGCTCCAGCGATCGCGCGTACCGGCTGTCGGGCACGTCGATGTTGATCGAGCGCATCGCTTCCTTGAACTTGAGCCGGTCTTCAGCCACCTTGATGGCGGTGATCGAGGCGCCGATGAGCTCGACGTTGTACTTCTTCAGCACGCCGGCTTCATCGAGGTCCACGGCGAGGTTCAGCGCGGTCTGTCCGCCCACGGTGGGCAGGATGGCGTCGGGCCGCTCGCGCGCGATGATCTGCTCCAGCACCGGCACCGTCAGCGGCTCCACGTAGGTGCGGTCCGCCAGTTCCGGGTCCGTCATGATCGTCGCCGGGTTGCTGTTGACGAGGATGACTTCGAGCCCCTCGTCGCGCAGCGCCTTGCACGCCTGCGTGCCGGAATAATCGAACTCGCAGGCCTGGCCGATGACGATCGGGCCGGAACCAATGACGAGGACCTTCTTGATGTCTGTCCGCTTGGGCATGGCGTGAACTAGGCTTTCTGTTCCATCGCGTCCACGAACTGCGCGAAGAGGTAATCCGCATCGTGCGGCCCGGGCGCCGCTTCGGGGTGATACTGCACGCAGAAGACGGGCTTGGACACGTGGCGCAAGCCCTCCACCGTGCCGTCGTAGAGATTGAGGTGCGTGACCTGCACGTCGTGCGGGATGGAGTCGGGATCGATCGCGAACCCGTGGTTCTGCGACGTGATTTCAATCTTGCCCGACGCCAGATCCTTGACGGGATGGTTGCCGCCGCGGTGGCCGAACTTCAGCTTGAACGTGCGCGCGCCCATGGCCAGTCCGAGAATCTGGTGACCGAGGCAGATGCCGAACACCGGGACGCCGGAGTGCACGAGCTCGCGCGTGTTGGTGATGGCGTAGTCGAGCACCGCCGGGTCGCCGGGGCCGTTGCTCAGAAAAACGCCGTCGGGTGTGGAGGCCAGCAGTTCGCTGGCGGGCGCGGTGGCCGGGAACACCCGGACCTGGCAGCCGTGCGCGGTCAGCCGGCGCAGGATGTTCCACTTCATGCCGAAGTCGTACGCGGCCACGCGCAGCGGCCGCCCGGCGCGATGACGAGGCGTCACCACGAACCCGTCGGGACCGTTCGCCGCGGTCCAGTCGAACGCCGCCGTGCACGTGACGCCGCGCACCAGGTCCGCGCCTTCCATCTTCGGAATCGCGCGCGCGCGTTCCACCAGATCGTCAGGCGTGAGGCCGCCGCCGGTGGCGATCACGCCGCGCATCGCGCCGACCGACCGCAAGACGCGCGTGAGCGCGCGCGTGTCCACGTCGGCGATCGCCACGATGTTGTGCTCGGTCAGGTAGTCGCGCAGCGTGCCCTCCGACCGCCAGTTGCTGGCTATCGGTGACTCGTTGCGGACGACAAAGCCGGCAATCTGCGGTGCCCGTGACTCCTCGTCTTCCGCGCTCACGCCGTAATTGCCAATCTCCGGGCACGTCATCGCCACAATCTGTCCCGCGTACGAGGGGTCGGTGAGGACCTCCTGGTACCCGGTCAGACTGGTGTTGAAGACGACCTCGCCCGACGTGTCGCCCGGCGCGCCCGCCGACCGGCCGCGAAACCACTTTCCGTTTTCCAGCGCTAACAATGCATCCATACGTGAGCCTATTGAATCTCCAATGACGCCCGGACGGGGGTCCGCTGCCCCGCGCGCACCACCACCGTCGTGGTCACGCTCTTGTGGCCCGCCAGATCCAGCCGGACCGTGTGGGGCCCGGGCGCCAGATCCGGCACCAGCAGCGGCGCGCTCCCCAGGGCGCGCCCGTCAATCGACACCGACGCCCCGGCCGGCCGCGTCTCCACATAGATCGAACCCGTGGCCGTCGCCGCCGCGGCAGGCGCGGTCCGGACCAACTCGATCGTGACGTCACGCGCCGGCACGGCCTGACTGACCGTCACCCGCTGCACACGGCGCCGATACCCCGCGCGCGACACCGTCACGTTGTACGTGCCGAACGGCAGGTCGCGAATCGTCGCGGGCGACGTGCCGCGCGCGCGACCGTTCACCGATACCGTGGCCCCGGCCGGCACCGTGCGCACCAGCAACCGTCCACGCGCCGGCGCGGCGGCCGCGCGCGCGCCCGACGCGGGCGGCGTGGCCGCCGGCGTGGGCACGGGCGTCTGCGCCACCGCCACCTCGGTGCCAATCGGCTCGTCGGTGATGACCTCGGTCAGGGGCATGGGCGCTTCCACGTCCGCGCCCTCGGCCGGACCGCGCAGCCAGTACCCAAACCCCGTGCCCAGGAGCACGCCCAGGACCAGCATCCCCGCCATCACGGCCCCGGCCGGCGTGGGCGGCGGCGCCGGTATCGCCCCTCGGTACAACGGCGGCTCATAGGAGGGCGGCTCGTACGAGGGCGGAACGTGCAGGGGCGCGCCGGACATGACGTGTTCAACTTCTTCGGGTGCAGCAGGCTCGACAGGTTCCACAGGCTCCACGGGTTCCACAGGTTCAACCGGTCCTGCGGATTTCGCGCTGTCGTCGAACGGCGCCTCGATCGTCTCGTGCGCCGCCGGCGTTTCCGCCACGTCCGCCACGGCCGCCACGTCCGGCACGGCCGCCTCAGCCGTCTCAGCCCTCTCAGCCCTCTCAGCCCTCTCAGCAACGACGGGCACCTCGCCGGTGGTGAGCGCATCCACGAACGCGGTGGGCGTCGCGAACCGGCGCGCGGGGTCGGCGCTGAGCACGCTGGCCAGCGCGCGTCGAATCGACACCCGCTGTTCGGGCGACGTGCCCGTGGGCAGCTCGCCGTCCTGTTCATCGGGTCCTGCCGGACGCCGTCCCGTCAGCAGCTCGTGGGCGATGACGCCCAGCGAGAACACGTCCGCGCGGATGTCCCAGGCGCCGCCGTCGGCGCGTTCGGGCGCCGTGTAGGGACGCCGTACGGGCGCCTTGATCTGCAGGCGCTCGAGCGCGGAGACCACGCCGAACCCGCCGACGCGCACCTCGGTGGTCCCCGCCGCGTCGCCGCGGCCGCCGGCCACGACAAAGATGTCCCGCGGATGCAACGAGCCGTGCCCCACGCCCGCGGCCCACGCGGCCTCAATCGCTGCCGCCACCTGACGCAACAGCGGCAGCGCGGCCTCGATGCGCGCCGGCGCCAGGTGTCGCAGCGCGACATCCAGCGTATCCGCCGCGACGTATTCGGACGCCAGATACGCGGTGGTGCCCTCCAGGCCGGCATCCACGATCGGAATGATGGCAGGGTGCGACACGGGATTGGCGGCCAGCCGGCGCAGGCCGTCAGCCAGGCGCGCGGTCACCTCGGGGACGACATCGAGGCGAAACGCCTTGATGGCCACCAGCTTTTCGTGTTGCGGCTCGAACGTGCGAAAAACAGGTCCCAGAACGCCGCTGCCGATTTGATGCAGGACGCGAAAGGTGCCGAAGGCAGGCGGCGCGGTAAACCCAGCGGAGTCGTCGTATGGCAGCGCAGGAACTCCTGAAATGATCACGCCACTTTAGCACGCGGCCCTCGCGCGCTGTAGTAAATTGACTGCCGTGCCCGCGCAAGCTCACGCTCCAAACCCCCTCGTTCGCGCCACCATCGATCTCCGACGATTTTCCTGGATTCGGCCGCTCGTGGCCGCGTACTCCTCGGATTTCCCCAGCGTGGCGAGCCTCTTTGCGGGCAACCCGGCCGATCCCGACGCCTGGACGCAGACGATTGCGCGCGTACAAAAGGCGCCGCGGGACCGCGCGGGCCTGACCAAGGTCATCGCCGCCCAGCTCGAACGCCGCAACGCGCCGAAGCACGCGCGCGCCGCCGCGACGCGCCTGGCCGACGCCACCACGGTCGCCGTGGTCACCGGCCAGCAGGCCGGCCTGTTCGGCGGCCCCCTGTACACGCTGCTCAAGGCGGTGACCGCCATCCAGCTGGCGCGCAAGGTCTCGGCCGCGCACGGCATCGCCGCCATTCCGATCTTCTGGGTGGAAGCCGAAGACCACGACTGGGATGAAGTGCGGACCGCGCGCGTGCTCGACGCCGACCTGGCGCTGCGCGACATCACGCTCGACGACCTCGAGGGCGCCGGTGCCAGGCCCGTCGCCTCGCTCGTCATCGACGAGGGCATCGGCGACGCGCTCGGCGCGCTGGAAGCCGCGCTCCCCGACACCGAGTTCAAGGACGATCTCCTGGCGCGCCTGCGCGCCCACTACCGCCCGGGCCAGCGCATGGGCACCGCGTTTGCCTGCTGGCTCGACGACCTGCTCGGCCGTTACGGCCTTGTGGTCTTTGAAGCCGCGGACCCGGCGGCCAAGCCCCTGGCCGGCGCGCTCTTCACGCGCGAACTGGACGCGCCCTGTCGCACCACCCACTTCGCCAAGGAGGCCGGCGAGGCGATGCGCGCGCTCGGCCACGATCCGCAAGTGCAGCCGGCCGACGACAGCGTCGCCCTCTTCTACATGGGCGATGGCGAACGCCACTCCATCAAACGCCGCGACGAGGGGTATGCGCTGGGCGAGACCGTGCGGCCGGCCGCCGAGGTGCAGGCCGAAGCCGCCGCGCACCCCGAACGCTTCAGCCCCAACGTGCTGCTCCGCCCGGTGGTGCAGGACCACCTGTTCCCCACCGTGTGTTACGTCGCGGGCCCCAGCGAACTGGCCTATCAGGCGCAGTTGGGCGCCATCTACAAGGACTTCGGCGTGGAGGTGCCCCTGCTCTACCCGCGCGCCAACGCCACGGTGCTCGACGCGGCCGCCGTGCGATTCCTCGAGAAATACCACCTGCCCTTCGAAGCGCTGCAACCCCACGACGAGTCCGCGCTCAACCGCCTGCTGGAAAGCCAGTTGCCGCCCGGCGTGGAAGATGCGCTGCACGCGGCGGCCGAGGAGATCCGCGTCCGCCTGGAGGTGCTGAAGGCCGCGATGCCGGCCATCGATCCCACGCTCGTGGGCGCCGCCGACACCACGCTCGAGCGCATGCAGGACACGCTCAAGCACCTGCACACGAAGATCATCCACGCGAGCAAGCGCAAGGACGAGACGCTGCGGCGGCAGTACACCCGCACACAGGCGCTCGCGTTCCCGGAGGGCCACCCCCAGGAGCGCATCGTCGACCTCGCGTTCTTCCTGAACCGCTACGGCCAGGCGCTCTGCGACCGTCTCATCGACGGCCTGCCCCTCGACATGGGACAGCACTACGTGGTGAC
>JANLHE010000372.1 GCA_024653875.1 Acidobacteriota bacterium | reverse complement strand
ATGTAGAACAGCGCGATCGACGGGTTCAGCAGGTTCACGGTGATCCCTTCGCGGGCGGCGTGGCGGCCGCTCGTGCCGCGCGCGGCCAGGATGGCGCCGGAGACGGGGAGGGCGTTGTGCTGCATGAGCCGGCGCGCGCTGCCAAGTCCCAGCCAGGCCAGATAGAGGCCGCCGGCCAGTTGGATTCCCAGCAGAATGACCGGCACCCGGGCGACGACCACTGCCAGCCCGAGCCCTGCGGCCGCGGCGTGGGTGCTGTTGCCGACTGCCGCTCCCGACGCGGCCGCCACGCCGCCACGCCAGCCGCCGGCCAGCGTGTTGCGCACGACCACCGCCGTCGTGGCGCCCGGCGTGATGACCAGGGCCGCCGTGAGCGAGAGGTACGCGAGGAAGAGCGGGTCCACGGGCGGTGAGGATTAGGGAGCGCTGCGGTCGTCGCCTGGAGGATCGGGCAGGCGAACGGTGACGGACGTCCCGCCGTCCTCGCGGTTGCGCGCAAAGACGCGGCCGCCGTGCAGTTCCACCAGGTGCCGGACGATCGAGAGTCCCAGGCCCGTGCCGCCGGGATCCCGCGTGCGCGACCGGTCCACGCGATAGAAGCGCTCGAAGATGCGGTGGATGTCTGCGTCCGGAATGCCCGGGCCGCGATCGCTCACCGCCACCTCGACCACATCCCCGGCGCGGCTGGCCGTGATTTCGATCTCGCCGCCTTCCGGGCTGTAGTTGATCGCATTCTCCAGCAGGTTGCGGAAGACATCGTGGAGTTTCGCCGCGTCCGCGTAGGTGGCGCCGGCATCAGGCGCGACGTGTGTCACCACCCGGATGCCGCGCACCGTGAGCGCGGCCTCCATGTCGGCGACCACCCCGGCAATCAGGTTGTCGATCTGGCAGGGCGTACGCTGGAGCGTTTCCTGCCTGGCGTCCAGCCGCGCGAGCCGCAACAGGTCGGTGACGAGCCGCTCCATGCGTGAAGCATGGCGGGCGATGATCGCCAGGAACGCCTGCGCCTGCGCGGGATCGGGCGGCCCGTCCATGAGGGCCTCGACGTATCCGCGGATGGCGGTGAGCGGCGTGCGCAGCTCGTGCGAGACGTTGGCCACGAAGTCACGCCGCACCTGATCGGCCTGACGCAGTTCCGTCACGTCGTGCAGGACCAGCACGGCGCCGCCGTCACGGTCCGCGTCCACCGGCACCGCGCGCGCGATAAAGGAGCGTCGCGACTCGTGGTCGAGCTGCACCTCGGCCGGCGTGGGCCGGGTGCCGGCCAGCGCCGCGGACAACTGCGCCGCGACGTCCGGGTGCCGGACGACCTCGAGAAAGTGGCGGCCCTCGGACGCCTCCGGCAGCCGCAGCATGGAGCGGACAGCCGGGTTGCTGATCACCAGTTTGCCCGCGCGATCCACGAGCACCGCGCCTTCGACCATGCCCTGCAGCACGGCATCCATGTGCGCGCGTTCACGCGCCACGTCCTCCAGCCGGGCGCCGAGGTCACGCGCGGTCTCGGCAAGGACCCGCGCCACGGTGCCGATTTCGTCGCGCCCGAACTCGAGGGTCGGGCGGGAAAAATCTCCCTGCCGGTACCGCGCGGCCAGGTCCGCGATTGCGCGCACCCGCCGGCTCAGCCACGCGGACGTCGCCCACGTGAGGAGCAGCGCGGCAAGAAGGCCGACGCCCAATCCTGTCCAGGCCAGCCGTCGCGTTTCCGCGAGGCGCTCCTCGACCCAGGTCAGCGGCACGCCGATGCGCACGAACGCGACGCCGCCGGCCCGCACGGCGGCGGCGGCATACATCGTCTCCTCGCCGGTGGTGCGGCTTCTGCGGGTGGCCACGCCCACGCCGGCCGCGAGCGCTTCCTGCACCTCCTCGCGCATGAGGTGGTTGTCCACGCGCTCCAGCGCAAGGTCATCCACGTGGGAATCGCCGAGGACCACGCCGTCGGCCCGCATGAACGTGATCCGCGATCCGATCAGCCGCGCCAGGACGGTGGCCTCCGCGTCGGGGGTGGTCAGCGCGCCGCGGTCGGCCAGGAGTTCCGCGGCCAGGCGCACCTGCCGGAGCAGGCTCTCTTCGATGTCGCTGAGCATTGCCCGCCGCAGCGACGCCGAGACAAGCGTCGTGGA
>JANLHE010000371.1 GCA_024653875.1 Acidobacteriota bacterium | reverse complement strand
TGAAATGTCCCTACTGCGCGCATTTGGGCGACAAGGTGGTCGACTCCCGCGAAAGCAAGGAGGGCGAGGTCATTCGCCGGCGGCGTGAGTGCCTCGGCTGCGGCCGCCGCTTCACCAGTTACGAGCGGATCGATGAGATTCCGTACATGGTGGTGAAGAAAGACGGCCGGCGCGAACGGTTCGAGCGGCAGAAACTGGTGGCGGGCCTGCTCAAGGCGTGCGAGAAGCGGCCCGTGAGGGTCTCGGCCCTGGAAGAAGTGGCGGATAATCTCGAGGCCACGCTGCAGGACAAGCCCGAGCGTGAGATGTCCACCGAGGAGATCGGCGCGCACGTCATGCAGGCCCTCCGGCAACTCGATAAGGTGGCCTATGTGCGGTTCGCGTCGGTGTATCGTAATTTCCGCGACATTGACGAGTTCAAACACGAACTCAATGACCTGTTGAAATGAAGTAGTGATGACACGACCGCTCCTACATCGGCTGACAGGCCCGATCCTGTTGCTGGGGACCGCGACGGTGCTCGTGGCCGCAAGCGACGTGCGCATCACGCCGGTGGTGGCCGACGACCGCGTCTACGCCAACTTCGCGGCGCCGGCCGTGTTTACCGACGGTGTGCGCGAGGCGGTGCAGAGCGGGCTGCCGATGACGTTCACGTTTGTGGCGGAACTGCGGCGCACCTCCACCCTGTGGTTCGACAAGACCCTGGCGTCCGCCGAGTTGGCCTCCACGGTGAAATTCGACACGCTGACCGGCGCCTATCAGGTGTCCAAGTCGCGCGAGGGGACCGTGCACTGGTCGCAGCAGACGCAGAAGGAAGAAGAAATGCGTCTGTGGGTGACGGAGTTCGAACGGGTGCTGCTCACCGAGACGTCCCGCCTGGAGGGCGGCAACGACTACTACGTCCGTGTGCGCGCGCGTGACAGCCTGCCGCGCGGCTTTTCCCTGTGGCCCTGGGGCCGCGCGGAAACCAGCGGGCGCGTCGAGCTCACGGTGCTGCGCTGACGGGCGCACCGATCCAGTCCGCGCATGCTGCTCGATTCCCCATCACCTCCGGAGCCGCCGGCACCCGCGCCGCCGCGCCGCCGCGCCCTCGATAACCCTCGCGTCCTGATTCTCGGCGTGCTGCTGCTCGTGGGCGTGCTCGTGGCGGCCACCTGGCTGCCCGGCATCGCCGGTCTTGAACAGACGCTGGTCAGTGAAGCGGTGCTGTACGCGCTGGCGGCCGTGGCGCTGGCGCTGCTGGCCACGCTCGTGTTCGTGCTGGCGCGCAACATCATCAAACTGTGGGTCGAGCGCCGGCAGGGCGCGCCCTTCGCACGGTTCCGGGCCAAACTCGTCGCCGCGTTGCTGGCCATGACGATCGTGCCGGCCACGCTGGTGCTGGTGATTGGCAGCGAGTTCCTGCGCAGTTCCGCCGATCGCTGGTTCAGCGTGCCGGTGGGCGATGCGCTGGAGGCGTCCAAGGAAATCGCGACGTTGTTCTACCGTGAACGTCAGGAGTCCGCCGGGCTGCGCGCCGCCCGCCTGGCGGACAGTCTGCCGCCCGCCGACGTGGAACAGGGCCAGGTGCAGGCCCTGCAGGTGATCGCGCGCGGCGAGTTGGCGACCATGCGCGACGGGCTGGTGGAGATCTACCAGACGGTGCCGACCCCGGGCGGGGAACGCGACGCGGTCTTTCTGCTGGCGCTCGAAGCGGGCGCGCCGCCGCGCGACGTGGTGCGCGCGTCCGCGGACCGCATTGCCGCGCGCGTGGCGGCATCCGGGCGGGAGGCCGCCACCGAAGACGAGGTGGACAGCGGCGGCGTGCTGGTGCGGGCCGCCGCGCCGGTGCGTAACAGCGGAGGAGTCGTGGTGGGGGTGGTGGTCGCCTCGCTGCACGTGCCCGCGGCGCTCACCGCACAGTCACGGCGGGCGACGGCCGCGTACGAGCAGTATCAGCAGCTCAAGGTGATGCGCGGGCCGCTGACAGGGTTCTACCTGGCCGTGTTCCTGACCGTGACCCTGCTCATTCTCGTGAGCGCCACGTGGATGGGACTCTATGTGGCCAAGCGCATCACGCGGCCCGTGCTGATGCTGGCCGAAGGAGCGCGCGCGATCGGCGCCGGCCATCTCGACCTCCGGCTGGAGCCGCAGACGGGCGATGAACTCGGGTCGCTGGTGGAAGCCTTCAACACGATGGCGGCCGAACTGGGCACGAGCAAGGACCGCCTGGAGCAGTCGCGGCTCGCGCTCGAGCAGAAGAACATCGAGGTGGACGCGCGGCGGCGCTACATCGAGACGATCCTCGAGCGCATCGCCACCGGCGTCATCTCGCTGGACACGTACGGCCGCATTTCCACGATCAACGGCGCGGCGGCCCGGCTGCTTGGGCTGGACGCGACCGCGATCGGCCGCGAGGCCGCGGGGGTGTTCGATCGCGATGATCTGCGGGTGTTGATGCCGCTCGTCGAAGCGACCCGGCCGGGCGGCGCGCGCGTCGGCTCGATCGAGGAAGTCACCTTGACGCGGGAGGACCGCGAGATCCACCTGGCGGCGGCGGGTACCGTGTTGACCGGCGTGGACGGCGCGTCGGAAGGCGCCGTGCTCGTGCTCGACGATGTGACGCCCTTGATTCGCGCGCAGCGCGTGGCGGCGTGGCGCGACGTGGCGCGGCGGCTGGCGCACGAGATCAAGAACCCGCTCACGCCGAT
>JANLHE010000370.1 GCA_024653875.1 Acidobacteriota bacterium | reverse complement strand
GCCAAATGTCCGAACGACGGCCAGTCGGCGCCCTCGAGGATTGAAGCCCACAGCTGCGCGGCCTCTCGGCGCTTGCCGTTGATGAGATACCAGGCGCTGACGCCGTACCGCACGGCCGTGGCGCTGGAGCCTTCACCGGCGGCTTTCAGCACGTCTTCCGGCGTCCGCTCGCCCTTGTACATCAGCAGCAGCGAGTGATAGCTGCCGTTTTCAATCACCTCCAGCCGTGAGTCGATCGGCGCCAGCACGGCGGCGGCCTCCTCGGTTCGTCCGGCCCGGCGGAGCGCGAGATACAGCCAGTGACTGGCGGCGACCAGGTTGTCGGCGTTGCGCACCACGTCACGCGCCTGGCGCCAGGTGTCAGCCGCGCGGACGAAGTCGCGCTTGAGGTAGTACCCGAGCGCGAGGTGATAGTAGATGTTGGAGTGCAGCGTGCTCGTCGGAATGTTGCGCGCGTTGGGTTGCCCGTCGGGTTCCACCTGATCGGGCTGGCCCGTGATGAGCGCCGCCGCCTTCTCGAAATCCGCGATGGCGAGATCAATCTCGCGCACCGTGAGGTAGCGGTGCCCGCGATGGCGGTAGAACCGCGCGTCGCCCGGGTGACGCGCGATGCCGTCCGTAAAGATCGCGATCGCCTCGCGGAACCGGCCCAGGTACGCCGTGCGGCGTCCCACCCAGATCAACGCATCCGCATCGTCTTTGTTGTGTTCCCACGTGGCGAGCGCGGTGGCCAGTTGGGCCTCCATGCGGGCCCGGGCGTCGGGGGCGATGGCCGGCGCGGCCAGCTTGCGGCCCAGCAGCGACGTGGCCTCGGAGCCCTGTGCGCGGGCGGCCCCGGTGGCCGTGATTCCTGCGAGTACGAGCGCCGATAGGACAAAAAATGTGCGTCTCATGCGCGCCATCCTATCGCAGCCGGGAAAAACCTCTGCTATCGTGGACCGATGGGTGATGCAGGCGAAGGCCTTATTGACGCGGATGCACGGATTCAGGAACTGGCCGACGAGCGCGAGGCCGCGCGGCGGGAACGGCGGATCCAGCAGGCACCGATCGACCCGGTGAAGACCGCCCAGGCCGCGTCCCTCAAGCTCGGGCTGTCAGAGCTCCGGCGCCAGCTGGAGGCCACCGAGCACCCGGTGCGCCGGAAGCAGCTGCAGGCGGCAATCGCGGACGTCGAGAAGCGGCTGGCGAAGCTGGGATAGTCTGGCGGGGCTGAAGCCCACGCCCTACAAAGGCCCTTCTACCGTTTCCGCAAGATCGGGTACGTCTTGACGCCCTCAACCCCGAGGACGTCGTCCAGGAAATTCCACGCCGCCGCGCCGTCGTCTGATTTCGGCTCCAGCAGGTAGAACGCCAGGCGCGCGAGCGGCTGGTTCATCGGGACCACCCAGGAACCGGCCGGCAGCGCCACGTCGGCGGCGGCCCAGGTGCCGTCCAGCGTGCGCAGGCCGTGCGCGCCGGTGTCGATCGAGTTCGGAGAAGGCGCGCGCTGGGTGTTCGCGGTAATCGCGAACTGCTCCAGCCCGCGCGTGGCCGCGGTGGTCCGGCGCATCTGGACCCCGTGGAACCGCAGCAGCGCCAGCGCTCGGGTAGCCGTCGCCGGGATGTGGTACTCGGCGGGCGCCACCTCGGTGGTGGTGGGCTCGAACCAGAGGCGGTCAATCATCATCTCGGGCGTGACGACGTCCTTCCGGCGGTTCATGTTGCGGCCGTTGATCGGGTTGACCTCGGTCTCGACCGCGCCCATCAGGATCTCGATCATCCCGCCGGCGCGAATTCGCGCGCGCGTGGCCAGCGTCGTGCCGCCGAGCGCCTCGCGGTCCGCGTCCTGCACCGCCTTCGTGATCTTCGCCACGTTCCGGTGGGCGAAGTTCATGGCCTCTTCGATGAAGTAGTTCGTGGCGAGGATGCGGTCCTTGAACGTCGCGTACGAGTACGCCTCGCTCAGCAGCGCGAATCGGTTGCGCATGCCGACGTAGTTGTTGTGAAAGCGCGGCACGTGTTCAAACGTGCCCCAGGCGCGTGGGCCCGCCGGCGCGGCTGGCTGCTGCACGGGGGGAGGAGGTGCGCCCCGGCCCCCGCCGCGGCCACCACGGCCGCCGGGGTTGCCCGCGTTGCCGTAATAAAACGTCTCCCACTTGTGTTTGTCGCGAATGGCCTTGGTGACAAACGGGAACCACTCGTCCTTCATGATCGACATGATGGCGGCGTTGGTATTCGGATTGAGCGGCGGGGAATACGTGAGGTGATAGCCGTGCGCGGAACCGTCGGACGTGTGCAGGTCCATGCCCACGTACGGGTCGTAGTCGTTCCACAACGTCGCGAACGCGCGGCCCTCCGGGGTGTCGAGCTTCATGAAGTCGCGATTGATGTTGAGGTTCTGTCCGTTGGCGCGGGTGCCCTGGCCGTTGATCGGGCCGTTCTGCACGCCACGGCTGGTCAGCGAGAAGCGCTCGTTGCCGTCGGCGTTGAAAATCGGCGTGATGAGGAACACCATCGACTGGAGCCAGTCGGCGTGTTTGCCCTGCGCGAACTCGCGGAGCAGCACCAGCGTGGCTTCCTTGCCTTCCACTTCCCCGGCGTGGATGTTGCCCTGGATGTGCACGCGCAGCTTGCCGGACGCCTTGACCGACGCCGCGCTGGCATCCTT
>JANLHE010000369.1 GCA_024653875.1 Acidobacteriota bacterium | reverse complement strand
TGGCGCGGACCGTAGGCCAGGCGACTGAGCACGTGGGCCACCGTGGCGGTGTCGGCCGCGGCGGGAACCGCTCCCGGCGCCTTTTGAGTCTCGGTTCGAGCGGCGAGCGGGGCCATGACCACGAGGCCGACCGCCACCACAGCGATGGCCGCGTGTCCGAGCGAGCGGAAGGGATTTGTCATACAACCTCTTGGACCGGCATGATCAGGCGATGGTAAAAGACGCGTGGCTACAGGATATTCCCGGCGGACCGCTCCTCGATCAGGTACTGGATGCCACCTTCCCGCGCTGGGGAGAGGGCCTCTCGCGGCAGGCCTACGGGTCGTGGAACAAGGCCCAGGGCCTGACGGTGTGGGGCCGGGAGCGCCTGGCGCGAGTGGGCCTGGTTCGTGGCGCCGAGGTGCTGGTCTCCGCCAAGCGGTATCTCTTTGACGCGCAGGCGGGGGACCGCCCGGTCACAGTGCTTGGGATTGGCGCGGTCTTCACGCCCGGGGGCCTGCGCGGCCAGGGCCTGGCGCCCGCCCTCATCGACGCCATGATCGAAGACGGCCGCGCGCGCGGGTGTGAGGTGGCGCTGCTCTTTTCCGAAATTGGCGCCGAGTACTACGAGCGGCTGGGATTCCAGACGGTGCCGCGGTCCGTGCTGACCATCGACGTGCCGCGCAATCGCCTGGGGGCGCCCGCCACGCTGGTCAGGGCAGGCGAGCCGCAGGATCTGCCGCACCTGGTCGAGATGTCGTCCCGGTACGCGCGCGGGGCCGGCTTTGCCCTTCACCGGCCGGCATCGTTGATTGAGTTCGGGCTCCTTCGGCGGCGCATGCTCGCGGGGCTTGGGCCGGCGGGGCTCCGCGCGCTTGAGTTCTTCGTGTCAGAGGAGGGCAACCGCGCGGCGTCGTACATCATCGTCTCGCGCGGTCCCGCCGGTGCTTCTCTCGTCGAGTGCGGCGACTACGATCCGGCCGGCGCCCGCGTGGGCGCGATGCTTGAAGTGCTGGCGGCCCGTGAGCCCGCGGAAACCGATCGCACGCTGCGCACCTGGTGGCCGGCCACTTTTCGCCCGCCGCAGATCACGGTGGTGGACGCCGCGCCTTCGCCCGAGGTGATGATGGTGCGTCACATCCAGGGCGCGCCGGTGGACTACTCCAGCGTGATCTACTGGCCGTCCGACGTGTTTTAGCCGTTCACCGCCGCCGCTTGAGCGCGCGGGCAATGGTGCGCGCGGCATTCAGGCCGGACTGGCCCGTGAGCCCGCCGCCCGGGTGTGTGCCCGCGCTGGCCAGGTACAGGCGTCCGATCGGCGTCTGATACTGCGCCGTCCCCATCAGGGGGCGGCTGACCCACCACTGATCGAGCGTCTCTTCTCCGTGGAAGATGTGGCCTCCGGCAAATCCCCACTGCGTTTCCAGATCTTCGGGCGTGATGACCTCGCGTTCGATCACCAGCGATTCCAGATCCGGCGCGTGCCCGGCCAGCGCGCCGATGACGGCCCGATACAAGGGCTCACGCTGCGCGGCCCAGTCTCCCTCACGCAGCGTTCGCGGCGCGTAGTGCACGTAGATCGACAGGACGTGTTGCCCCTCGGGCGCCAGCGTCGAGTCATTCATCGTCGGCAATGCCACCTCGAGCCAGGGCCGCGGCGAGAAGTCGCCGTATTTCGCCGCATCAAACGCGTGCTCGATGTAGTCCACCGAGGGCGCAATCAGCATGCGGCCTCGGAGCGGCACATCATCGCCATGCAGCGCCGTGAAAACGGGCGCGGCCGACAGCGACAGGTTGACCTTGGCCGTCACGCCCCGGCCGCGCACCTGGCGCATCCGCTGCAGGAACGTGGGCGGAAGGTCCGCTGGATCGATGAGGTTCAGGCAGAGGTGCCGGGGATCGACCGCGGCCACCACGGCGTGCGCGCCGATCTCTTCACCCGTGTTGAGGACCACGCCGGTGGCGGCGCCGCCCTGCGTGAGCACGCGTGCCACGCGCGCGCTGGTGCGGATGCGCGCGCCCGCGGCCTCCGCCATCCCCGCCAGCGCCTCCGCCAGCGCGCCCGGCCCGCCGCGCATGGTCACGCCGCCGCCGACCGGCATCGGATCCTCGGCCATGCGATGCAACAACACGGCGCCGGTGCCGGCCGACCAGGGGCCCAGCCGGTGGCCAAAAACACCGCGCGCAGCCAGCGCGCCCTGCATCAGGTCGTGGTCGAACCACTCGGAGACGAGATCCGCGACGGCGATCGGCACGTACCGCGCCAGGCGGGCCAGCTCCCGGCGCCCCAACTTGCGCGCGCGACGGCCGAGACCCAGTAACCGCCACAAGTCTGCCGTCGTCGGCGCGTCCACCGACGGGGGAGCACGGCGGTTCAGCGCCGCCATCACCGCGCCGATTCGCTGCATGGTCTGCACGAACGCCTGCCAGGTGGCCGCGTCATGAGACGACACCCGGTTGATGGAGGCGGCGGTCAGGACGTGATCGCGATGGAAGGTGATCGTGTCGCCCGACGCGCCCAGCGTGGTGAGCACCGGATCGGGCGTGAGAAACTCGAGCTTGGCCCGGTGCAGCCGAAGGGCGCGAACGACATCGGCGCTGATCGGGCCGAGGGAGTGGCTGAGCGCCGGTGATTTGAAGCCCCTGGCCGTGGTCGTGGTCAAGGCTCCACCGCCCACGACATCCCGCTGATCGACGACGAGCACGGCGAGCTTCTGGCGCGCCAGGACCGTGGCGGCCACCAGCCCGTTGATGCCGCCGCCGATGATGATGACGTCGTTCATCGGCCCATCGCCTTCATCGCGCCGTTACGGCCGGGCGCGCCCATGATGCCGCCGCCGGGGTGCGTGGCCGATCCGCACATGTACAGGCCCTTGATCGGCGTGCGATAGTCCGCCCAACCAGGGGCGGGCCGCAGGAAGAACAACTGTTCGAGCGTGAGTTCGCCCTGGAAGATGTTCCCTTCCGACAGGCCGAACGTGCGCTCGATGTCGAGCGGCGTCAGCACCTGGCGATGCAGGATAAGGTCCTTCAGGTTCGGCGCGTGTTCCGCGATGGTGTCGATCACCGCGTCCCCGAAGGCGTCGCGCTGCTCATCCCAGTTCCCCGGCGTGCCGTCGTCGTTGCGCAGGTCGTACGGCGCGTACTGCACGAAGCACGACATCACGTGTTTGCCGGCGGGCGCCACCGACGGGTCCGTCAAACTGGGAATGACGATGTCGATGTAGGGACGGCGGGAGAACCGGCCGTACTTCGCCTGGTCGTAGGCACGCTCCATGTAGTCCACGCTAGGTGAGATCGAGATCGCCCCACGCAGGTGGGGCCCAGTGCCCCTGAGCGCGGTGAAGTCAGGCAGCCCGTCAAGCGCGATGTTGACCTTGCCGGACGAGCCCCGGTACTTGTAGCGGCGGATGTCCTCGACAAAATCACCCG
>JANLHE010000367.1 GCA_024653875.1 Acidobacteriota bacterium | reverse complement strand
CGGCGCGCTGGTGATGGCGGCCGTGTTTACCTATGTCTCGGTCGGGTTATGGCGCTGCAACTACGGCCTGTGTCCGAGCCACGCGACCGCAGATCCCGTTTCCGATCCCGAAGAGACACCCAAGCGGTCGAAGCGCCTGCGAGGCGAGGTAATCCTCAGGATTCGAGACGACGCGGCCCGGACCGCGGCCGAGGATGTGTTATCGACCGCCGCGAGACGCTGGAAGCTTCGCAAGGCGTCCCAGTCGCCCGATGGCGCCACGCTGCTGCATTACGACGTACGTCTCAAGCGGTCAAGCTCGCCCGAGACCATGGCCACGGCGTTTGGCGAGCAGGCCCCCGCAGGCGTCGGGCTGTCACAGTTCGTTCCGCGCAGACCGGCCACCGCATGAATCGCCGGGCGCCGTGGATGAGGCGGTGGTCCCTGTCCATGGGCGCGGCACTGGTCGTGCTGGCGCCCGTGTCAACGGCCCAACCCCGGCTCATCGTCGCCGGGTTCGACCTGATGGCCCCGCTGGCCCGGTGGGAGTTGCCCGTGTCACTGCGCGAGGTCTCCGGGCTTGCCGCGTTTGCCGACGGCCAGGTCCTCGCGCACGGCGACGAGCGGGCGGTGGTGTTCGCGGTCGATTACCGGACCGGCCGCGTCGTTCGAGAGTGGGAGATGGGCAGCCCCGTCGTCAGGGGAGACTTCGAGGGCATCGCATTCGCCGGGAATCGCGCGACGCTCATGACCAGTGACGGGACGTTGATCAGCGGCACCCTGCCTGCCACCGGATCGGTGATCGCGCCGCTCACGGTGGAGGAGTCTGGTCTCGGACGACGATGCGAATTGGAGGGACTCACGGTGGGTGCGCGCGGGCAATGGGTGCTGCCGTGCAAGGCGCCGCGGAGGCCGGATCGAACGGCGCTGTTCACGATCCACGAGTGGATGTCCGCCGCAGGCGCAGGCCAAGCCGCGCCGATAGCGATTTCCCTGGGCCGGCAGAAACGCCCGATGGCGCCGTCAGCCGTCGAGCGGACCAGCAGTGGGACGTTCATCGTTTTGTTTGGTTCGACGCCAGCGATTGGCGAGTTCACACCGGATGGGCAAACATTGTCACTTGTCGCGCTCGACCGGCGTGCGCATCCACAACCCGAGGGCCTGGCGCTGGCGCCGGACGGCTTGCTGCTCATCGCCGACGAAGCGCAAGGGGCCAGCGGACGGGGAAGGCTGACGGTCTATGGCCACGTCGCACGCTGACCGGCCAATGCGTCGACGGCGAGTCCTGGCTGTTCCCGCGCTCCTGTGCGGCCTCGTTGGCGCCGGGCTAGGTTCGTTGGCGTCGTGCCGCACGGTGCCGCCGGCGCAGATTGCCGCGTCGACTGCCGCCGTTGGCGACGCGCAGATCGAGTCGACCGTGATCCTGATTGGCGACGCAGGCGCGGCGGACGCAGGCGGCGATCCCGTGTTGGCGGCGTTGGCGGTGACGGTCGCCGAGGCTTCCGGCCGGACGACCGTGGTCTTTCTTGGCGACAACATCTATCCCAACGGACTGCCTCGGGTGGGTGATGCCGGATGGCCGGCGTCCGAGCGCCGCCTTCTGGCGCAGGTGGACGCGGCGCGTGGCGCCGCGCGAGTCGTCTTTCTTCCGGGTAACCATGACTGGACCCAGACCGGTCACGCGTCCGACTGGGACGCGGTGCGGCGGCAAGGCGACCGCCTGGCCGCGACCGGCGCCGCGGTTCTCCGGCCACAAGGAGGATGCCCGGGGCCCGAGATCGTGGACATCGGCGATGGGCTGAGACTGGTGGCCATCGATACCGAGTGGTGGCTGCATGGCCGTCCGGCGCCGGCCGCCGATCTTCGGTGTGCCGCCACCACGGCCGACGAAGTCACCGCGCAGCTTGACGCAGCCCTGGCCACCGCTGGGGTGCGCCACGTCATCGTGGCGGGACACCACCCGCCCGTCTCCGCTGGTCCTCACGGCGGACACTTTGATGTCATCGATCACCTCTTTCCGCTGCGGGCGGTGAAACCCTGGCTCTGGATACCCCTGCCTCTCGTCGGTTCCGCCTACCCGCTGGCCAGGCAGGCGGGGGCGATAGTCCAGGACCAGTCGCACCCGGTGAACCGCCGCATGGTCGCGACGCTGCGCGCGGTCATCGCGCCGCACGCGCCCCTGCTGTTTGCCGCGGGTCACGAGCATCAGCTCGGGTTGTTCACCGGCGCGTCGATTGGCGCGCGGTATGTGGCGGTCAGCGGCGCCGGCATCCGCGGGCACAAGCGGGGCGCTGTCGGACGGGAACGGGACGCGTTGTTCGCCGATCGCGGTCCCGGTTTCATGCGCGTTGATGTCCTGCGCGACGGGCGAGTCCGTCTCACCGTCGTCATGCCGGGGGACGCCACCACTGAGCCCGCGCAGCGGACCTGGTGGCTGTCATGACCGCGCCGCATTTTCGTTTGCAGATTCCGGACGAAGCGACGTGGGAAGCGATGATTACGGCGCGCCTGCCGCTCGGCCTGGTGCGCGGCGAGGTGCGGCGCGAGTTTTTCCGGGACGTGTATTACGACACCCCCGAGGGGATGTTGCTCCGTCGTGGGCTGGAGTGTCGCGTGCGGCACCAGACGGACGGCCGAAGCGTGCTGACCGTGCGCTGGGAGTCCGATCGGGGCGCGCCCGGCCGGCGCGCGGATCTGGATGTCACCGTCGACGGGTTTGACCAGGCGCTCCGTGGCGGATCAGGCGCGGCCGCACTGCTGAAAGCCGTCGTTGATCCGTCGCGCCTCCGGCCCGTCGTCGAGGTGCAAACCGAACGCCATGTGGGCGAGGCGCATTGGTGGCGCTGGCCGACGCCAGCGGCGCGGGTGACCATCGACCGCGCCTCGGTGGTGACGGCGAGCCACGAGGCGGTGTTACGCAGCATCGGGATCACGCGCCTGGCCGGGCCCGGGCCGTCGGCGGCCCGAGTCGCCGACGCGCTGGCGCGTCGTTTCGGACTTGGGCCCGCATTGGGAAGCGTCATCGCGCGGGCGAGAAGACAGATCGACCTCGACGAGACGTCCGCGTTGACGTCGTCGCTGCGGTCCCCGCGTGAATGCGCGGTGTTACTCGTGCGTGATGGCGAGATCGGCCTTCGCCGCCATGACGATCACCTTGGGACGTTCTGGGTGCCCGGCGCCGGCGAGGACGCCTGTCGCGAGGCCCTCGATCAGGCGTTTGGCACCAGTCAGGCGCAGGTGCGCTGCCTGGGCCTGGTCCCGGCGCGGCCGTGGCGCAAGCCCATCGAAGTGTGGATGGCGCGGCACCTGCCGGAGCAGGTCCTGGCGGATCCCGGTGTGGAGTGGCTATCGCTGGCCAAGGCCATCGAGCTGGCGGGTTCGCCCGTGTTGAAGGACACCCGGGCCCTCTCGGTGCTGCACGTCGCGTCCCGGTCCGACGTGATGAAGGAGCACAGCCATGGCGTGACATCCCGCGGCCGGTTCCCGGTCCTGCCCCTGCCCGCCCACTTCGGGCGGGACGGCGGACACCTGCTCGATGCCGATCTCAGCCAACTGGATTTCAACGCGCGGGTGCTCGAACTGGCGGACGAGCGGAGGCTCCCGGTGGCGGATCGCCTGAACTATCTGGCGATTGCGGCCGCCAACCTCGACGAGTTCGTCATGGTGCGGATTGCCGCCCTCAAGCGAACCGTGCACACGCTCGACGCCCGCCCGCTGGAGAAGGGCGCGGCCGCGGCATCCAGGCTGGATGCCGCCCGTCTGCGAGCCCACGGCCAGCATCGGGCGATGCACGACCTGCTCCAGCGCGTGCTCCTGCCTGAACTGGGCGGCCGCGGTCTGTATGTCCGAGGGTGGTCCGACCTGACGCCCGGCCAGCAGACCGAGGCATCGAAGCGGTTTCATGAAGAGATTCGCCCGCGCCTGGTGCCGCTGGCGCTGACGCCGAATCATCCGTTCCCGCACGTCGGCAATCTCGAGGTGGCGCTGGCCGTGAAACTGCGCCATCCAGACACGGGCCACGTGCACTTCGGAACCATCGGCCTGCCCTCCTCCCTGCCACGGTTCATGAAGGTCAACGACCTGCCGATCTGGCTCCCGATGGAGTCCGTCGTGTGTGCGCATTTGCCGGTCCTGTTCGCCGGCGTTGACGTGCTGCAGGCGCATGTGTTCAGGGTCACGCGGAGCGGTCAGGTCGAATACGACGACGCCGACAGCACGGATGCGCTGCAGCACGTGGCCGACGTGGTCGATCGGCGCCCCTTCCAGCCTGCCGTTCGTCTGGAGGTGGACGGCGCGATGCCGCCGGACATGCGGGCCCTATTGATCCAGGAATACCGGTTCGAACAGCCGGACACCGTGAGCGACCTGGAAGACGCCGACGTCAGCACGCTCGATGGCCTGCCGGCGCTGCGAGGGCTGCGTGAGGTGGCGGCCGGGATCTCGAGCCGCGTGCCCGTGGCCGCGCGGCCGCCGTTCGACGCGAACGCGTCACTGTTCGACACGTTGACGGCACGGGACGTGCTGGTGCACTACCCGTATGACTCGTTCGAGGCGTCGGTGTTGCGATTCCTGCGAGAGTCCAGCGACGACCCGGACGTCGAGGCCATCACGCTGACGTTGTACCGGACCAACGCGCACTCTCCGGTCATCGAGGCGCTCCATCGCGCCCGGGCGGCCGGCAAGACCGTCGTCGCGCTCGTCGAGTTGAAGGCGAGGTTCGACGAGGCGCGCAATATCGACACCGCCAGGGAACTGCGTGCCGCTGGCGTCCACGTGGTCTATGGCGTGCCGGGGATGAAGCTCCATTCCAAGATCATTCTCGTGCTTCGCCGCGAGGCCGCGGGCCTGCGCCGATACGCGTTCGTGGGCAGCGGCAATCTCAATCCGGTGACGGCGGCGTTGTACACGGATGTCGGCCTCTTCACCCGTGACGAGGCCATCACATCCGACCTGGCCCGGCTGACGGAATCGCTCACGGGGTTGGCCGCGCCTCCCGTACCCACGGCCCTCCTGGTCTCGCCGAACTCGATGCTGCCCGGCCTGCTGGCGCGTATTCAGCGCGAGATCGCGAACGCCAAGCGCGGCAAACCGTCAGGACTCAGGGCCAAACTCAATGGTCTTGATGACGTGGAGCTGATCCAGCAGTTGTACGACGCCTCCCGTGCGGGAGTCCCGATTCATTTGAGCGTGCGCGGCATCTGCAGATTGCGGCCGGGCCTCCAGGGCTGGTCCGAGCACATCCAGGTGATCAGCGTGTTGGGCGAGTTCCTGGAACACGCCCGCATCGTCGAGTTCACCAGTGGTGGCGCGCCCGAGTATTTCATTGGATCCGCGGACTGGCGCGAGCGAAACCTGCGCCGGCGTGTCGAGGTCATGGCGCCCGTGACCGACGCCGCCGCGCAGGATCACCTTCGCCGGTCGCTGGACCTGGAGTGGAGCGCGCCCGGTGCGTGGCGCCTCGGCTCCGACGGCCGCTGGCGCCGTGACCCGGCCGCGGACCTCAATCAGACGTCCCAGCGCCGGCGGCTGGCGACGCTGGCAATTCCCGATCGAGTCCCACCGTTTGCCACCCCCGCGGAGTCCGTCTGAAATACGCCGTGACCGGCCGCCACCCGGGCCCGGACGCGATCACCCGAATCGACACCGACACGTAATCGGCATCGCCGAACGATTCAATCGGAGCCGTCGCCGGCGGGATCTCCGAGATCACTTCCGCTCCCAAGGGAGCGTGAATGCCGGAGGCGTTGTCGAATCGCGACCACGTCAGCCCATAGCCGGACGCCGCGCTGCCGACACCGTGGCGCACGGCGACATTGTCGAAGGTCAGAGTGCCGTCGGGCGCGAGCCGGACATCGGTGATTGGCGTCACGCCGGTGAGCCAGGTGTCCTTGATGCGATCGCGTCGCCGGATGAGCGCGTTCGTGAGTGCATCAGTGGCGGCGGGATCCGAGTACCGGGCCTTCGACACAATCGCGCGAATGTCCTCGTCGGAGAAACGCGCGACGATCCGCGCCGCCCAGAACGCGTCGTCGTCGCGCATGTTGTCGTAGGCCGCTTTGGGATACTCCGCGACCCACGCGCGGGGATCGAAGCGGTCCGCGTTGAAGCGGCCGACGGCGGGAGGGCCTTCGGGTGGCGCCGCCCGCAGCCAGGGCCGGACGTAGAGTCCGAACGACAGGAAGGTGAGCAGGGACGGTTTCACGGCGAGGGCGTGCTCCCGGCCGGACTGCGGGCCATCGGCGAACCGGGTGGCGCTGCCAAGAAGGGAACCGAAGTCCACGATGTAGTACTTCAGATACCGCTTTCCATTGTCGCGGTGACGCATGACCATGGTGTTCACCGCGCGGGAATCGTCATGGTTGAGCCAGGCGGCAAACACGCGGCTGCCCCGGAGTTCGCGCCGGTGTTCGTGCGGGTAGATGTCGTTCGGGTCGTCGTCGCGCGTTCCGTGATACTCGAAGCGTCCCATGTCGTCGCCGTCCAGAAAGCGCTCGGCGCTGACGCGAATGCGACCGTCGGACCGCCGGGCCGCATTCTTGAGGATCTCCTGGAGGTCCCCGTGCGTGAACGGGCGCCGGCCGTTGGCGTCGCGAATCGTGGCGTCCGGCGCGATTCGGAGCCTGTTGGGATCGATCGTGGTCAGGTACACGTCCACGGTGTGGTACCCGAAGGCGTGATAGAACGCCGTGCCGATCACCTCGGCGCCCGTGGCCATCTCCGGATGGCCCGGCGGGTCGACTTCGAGCTGATACACCGTGCCCGTGGGATCGGCCGGATCCACGGCTCTGAACCCCGGCTGGAAGCCGCGGTTTTTGCCGCGAACGATCGTCCATGCGCCGCTGAACGTGACAGGGCGATCGGGTCCTGTCACCAGTTCGGCCACGCTCATGTCGCGCCGGCCGATGCGGTTGGTGAACCAGGAGGAGTCTGGGACTTCGTCGAGGGTGTTGACATTGAGGGCCCGGATCTTCGATCGGTCGCCGGGCCGCGTGAGCGAGTTTTCGATGAAGTCGTAATAGTCGTCGAGTTTGATCTCGCGCGCCCGCCTGACGTCCACCACGCGATCGTTGTCGCGCCAGATCGGGTCGTCGGCATAGAAGCGGGGACCTGATTGGCCACTGGCCGACGCGGCCACCGATCCTGCGGTCATGGCCACCAGGGCCACCAGGGCCACCAGGGCCAGGAGGCATCGCGCCCGGCTAGAATGCATGGCCGAACCCCACCAGCAGGCGGGGCCGATTCGCGCCGAAGGCGAGGTCGAACCGTAGTGCCGCGCCGCCGCGGTCGCCGAGCCGGAGGCCCACGCCGTAGGTCGTCCGGAATCCAGACCATGAAAGTGCCCGCACCCCGCCCGCGACCTGTGCCGCGTCCACGAACACCGCTCCGCTCATGAGCGGATTGATCCGGTACCGATATTCCGCCTGCAGGGCCAGGAGGTTGGCGTCCCGGAATCGAAAGGTGTCAAATCCCCGTCCGACCCGGGTGCCGCCGGCCGCGGGCTGGAGGTAGAACGGCACGTGCTGACCCGCGCTCGTGAAGCTCAGCACGGACAACGCGCGCAGCGAGAGGCCGCGATGCCCATGCAGGAAGGGCACGTGCTGCTGCAAATCCAGCGTGAGCTGCCGGAAGCCGTACCTGTTCGATCGCCGATCCTGAAAGGCCGCGAAGATGACCTGGTAGCGGCCGCCGCTTGACGCGCCGGCCACGGGCAGGCGGTCCAACCGCGGGGCCGTGCGTGTGGAAGGCGTGGAGTCCCGATAGTCGACATCGAGGAAGGCCGCCGCGCGCGTGAGGGTGGTCCGCCCCGCGAGGCCCGGCACCTCGGCGGTGGTGAACACGTCATGTACCGACGGCAACCGGTCATCGTGACCTCGGGCGGCCGACCCGGTCTCGATTCCAAGCTCCGCGCCCACGTGCCACCAGGGCCGGGCGCGCCAGCCCACTCGGGCCCGGGCAAACGACTGCGTCAACTGGAATGCGGCGCGGTTGCCGTCGGCGCTGTCCATGCCCAAGCCCCGGAACTGATCGAACTCGCGCTTGCCGAATCCCAGCGACAGGTCGGCAAAGACCCGGTCCGGCAGGCGTGCCGGCAGCACGTTCCGCATTTCGAACAGGGCCGTCGCCGCCCAGTGGTAGCGACTGGCGGCGGCGAGGCCGGCCGTGGCCACGCGGCGGCGATCGAGATCGCTGAACCGCCACGCCGGTCCGATGCCGATACCCCCATTGGGACCGGGCAGCGTCGTGCCGAGGAACAGCCCGCGTCGCGGCGAGAGCGCCCGTTCGACATAGCGGTCGCCAAACGCCATCAAGAGCCAGCTTTCGAGTCCTCCGGGCCGGGCCGGTCGCGCGGTGTCGGCCTTTCGCGTCCGCTCGGCGGTGGCCAGGGACTCACGTGTCCGCTGTGCGGCGGCCGCGCACAACGGCGAGCCAACCAGGAGCAAACAGAGGCCGATGGCAGTCTGCGCGTGGACGCGCGGCATGGGCATGGGGATCCGTCCCCGGGCCTCTTAAAGCGTTACGGCGACAACCTGTATCCATGCCGGCCAGAGGCGGGTGGACCGCCCTCCGAGTAACGGAGATCGGTCGCCCGAGACCGTATCATCAGCGCCGGCCGGTCGCCGGCTTCACCAGAAGGGATGTATGGCATTCATCAGGACCGTTGCGGTGGCCGAAGCTCAGGGCGACCTGGGGCGGCTGTACGAACAGATCGGAAAGGCCCGCGGGGGCGTGGCGGACATTCACCAGGTGCAGTCCCTCAATCCTCCGGCGTTGGCCGCGCACCTGGAACTCTACAAGGCCATCATGTTCCGGCCGTCGCCCCTGTCGCGCGCCTGGCGGGAGGCGATTGCCGTCGCCGTCTCGCGGGCGAATCAGTGCGCGTACTGCGAGGCGCACCACGGCGCCGCCCTGGCCGCCCTTGGTGGCGCGTCGGATGTGCCGAAGGGCCTGCTGGCGTGGGCGGCGCGTGTGGCGAGACAGCCCGAACGGTCGAACGAGGAGGACATCGAGACGCTGCGCGCGCTTGGCCTTGACGACCGGGCCATTCTCGACGCCATTCTCACGGTGGCGTATTTCAGCTTCGCCAATCGGCTCGTAATGGCCACGGGCCTTGAACTGGAACCCGACTTCGCCCGGACGTGCCGGCCAACGATGGAGAAATAAGTTAAAGTGACCATGATGAAGCGACTCTTACTCGTGTTCGCGATGTGCGCGGTGGTGTCCGCGGCGGGCGCCTCCACCCAGCAGGTGGACGTCAACACGCTTGGCCCCCAGGCGGGGCAGAAGGCGCTGGACTTCAGCCTGCCCGGCCATGACGGCAAGACCTACAACCTCGCCTCGGCCGCCGGGCCGAAGGGCACCATGCTGGTGTTCTTCCGCTCGGCCGACTGGTGACCGTACTGCCGCACGCAGCTGGTCGAGCTGCAACGCCACCTGAACGATGTGAAGCGCGACGGATACGGACTGGTCGCGATCAGCTACGACAGCCTCGAGACGCTGAAGGGTTTTGCCTCACGGCACGGCATCACGTTCCCGCTGCTGTCGGACGCCGGGTCGAAGACGATTACGGCCTGGGGCATCCTCAACACGGAAGCCACGGGACGCACCGCCGGGATTCCGCACCCGGGCACCTTCATCATCGACCGCGCCGGCACCATCGTGTCCCGCGCGTTCGAACAGCCGTACCAGGAGCGTCGCAGCGCGACCAGCATCCTGAATCAGTTGTCCGGGACCTCGCCCGGACAGACCACCGCGATCCGGGGCGCGCACGCGACGTTGGCCGTCAAAGCCAGTGACGCCGTGGCGGCGCTGGGGCACCGCATCACCCTGAGCGTCCAAATCACGCCGGACCCGAAGAACCACGTCTACGCGCCCGGCCAGAAGGGCTACATCCCGGTCAACCTCGCGGTGACAGCGGATCCCGCGTTCAAGGCCCATCCCGCGAAATACCCGGCCCCGGCGCCGTTTGTCTTCGTGCCGCTCAACGAAACGGTGCAGGTGTACTCGACGCCGTTCACGATCACGCAGGACGTGACGCTGGCGCTGACGCCGGACATGCGTGCCCGCGCGGCGAAGGGCGACGTCCTGACGATCAGGGGCGAGCTTGAGTATCAGGCCTGCGATGACACGGTCTGCCACCGGCCCGAGACGCTCCCGGTGGAGTGGAAGGTGACGCTCAGTCCGCTCGTGGTTCGATAGGCGTCGCACGTGATCCCGCAGGTGGCGCCAGCCCATCTGTGGTAGGGTCAAGGACTGGGTCGGCCTTCGGGATCGCCGGCCCCGTGAATCGCATGCGTCTGTCACTAAGATTCATCATCCCGCTCCTCATCGTCCTTGCGGCCTTCGCGTACGCGGTGCTGCCACTCGTGGACAATCTCACGGTCCGCTGGTTCGTGAGGGACCTTGAGATCCGCGCCAGCCTGATCGCGAACACCGTTCAGGACCCTATTCGCAGTCTGTTCCGATCCGGCGACCACGCCGGCATCCGCCAGGTCCTGATGGGAATCGCGCAGGACGAACGCGTGTACGGCGTGGCGTACTGTCCGTCCTCGGAGGCCACACCCATCGCCGCAGGCACATTGCCCTCGCCAGGGCGATGTGCGGATCTTGAGTCGCTGTCGGACCCTGAAGGGCACATCGTCACAAGTCCCCAGGGTCCGCTGCTCGTGTCCGTGCATCCGCTCGGGTCGCTCGAGGTGCCAGACGGAAACCTCATTCTGGTGCACGACATGAGTTTCGTGTCGCGCCGCAGCCAGGAGACGCGGCTGTACCTCTTCTACTTGTTCGTCGGACTCGGCGTGACGGTCTCGCTGCTGACCGTGATCATCGCGCAGCTGAGCTGGCGGGGCTGGGTGCAGGGCATGCGCGCGCTGCTTCGGGGCGAAGGGCTGCTGCGCCCGGTGAATCAGCGGGCGGCGCCGGAATTCCAGCCGCTCGCCAGTGACCTGCGCGAACTGATTCGCGACATCGAATCGGGGCGCCGGCCCAGGAATGAAGACCACCTGACCTGGTCACCGGAGGCCCTGCGAACCGTCCTGACTCACGAGCTCAGGGGCCAGCAGGTCATCGTCGTGTCCAACCGCGAACCGTACATTCACATGCGGGGCCGCGACGGGATCGAGGTCCGGCGTCCGGCCAGCGGCCTCGTGACCGCGCTTGAGCCCATCATGCGCACGTGTTCCGGGACCTGGATTGCGCATGGCAGCGGATCGGCCGATCGCGATGTCGTCGATCAACACAATCGCATCGGTGTGCCACCGGATGCGCCAAGTTATCAGCTTCGACGCGTGTGGCTCACGGAAGAGGAGGAGGCTGGTCACTACTACGGCTTCTCGAACGAGGGCCTGTGGCCCCTCTGCCACATCGCGCACGTGCGTCCGACGTTCCGGACGGCCGACTGGGAGCAGTACGTGCACGTCAATCGGATCTTCGCGCGGGCGGTCGTCGAGGAATCACAATCGAATGATCCGATCGTGCTCGTGCAGGACTATCACTTCGCGTTGCTGCCTCGCATGATCCGGGACGCGCTCCCGAACGCGACAATCGTCACCTTCTGGCACATTCCCTGGCCCAATCCCGAGGCGTTTGCCATTTGCCCATGGCGTGAGCAACTCCTGGACGGCCTGCTCGGGAGCAGCATCCTTGGATTCCACACGCAGTTCCACTGCAACAACTTCGTGGATACCGTCGATCGCCAGCTTGAGGCGCGCGTGGATCGCGAAACGTTCACCGTGTCGTACCGGAGCGCGCTGACCTCGGTCAAGCGGTACCCCATTTCCATCGAATGGCCGCCTCCCGCGCACCTGGTCGAGAAATCCGTCGCGCAGTGCCGCGCGGATGTCCGCCGGCGGCACGGCCTTCCGGAGGACCACACGGTCGGCGTCGGGGTCGATCGGTTCGACTACACGAAAGGCATCGAAGAACGCCTGCGGGCCGTCGAGCGGCTGCTCGAGCTGCAGCCGCAATGGGTGGGCCGGTTCACGTTCATCCAGATCGCGGCGCCGACGCGCGCCAGCATCGAAGAGTATGACCACTATCAGCTGCGCGTTCACGCCCTTGTCGACCGGGTGAACGCCCGGTTTGGCCATGCCCGATATCCGCCCATCATCCTCCTGAGCGACCATCACGAACCCGTGTCCGTGTACGAGTACTACCGTGCTGCCGAGGTGTGTGTCGTGAGCAGCCTCCATGACGGGATGAACCTGGTGGCGAAGGAATTCGTGGCCGCCCGCGACGACGACCGCGGCGTCCTCGTGCTGAGCCAGTTCACGGGTGCCGCGCGCGAGCTTCCAGAGGCGATCATCGTGAATCCGTATGATGCCGACGAATGTGCCGCGGCGTTGCAGGCGGCCCTCGAGATGCCCGATCGGGAGCAGCGCGCGCGCATGCGCCTCATGCGAAGCCTGATCGGGGAGTTCAACGTCTTCCGGTGGGCCGGGCGCATGCTGATCGATGCGGCCGGCATGCGCAGGCGCAGCCGGCTCCTGGATCGGCTGGTCACCCGTGACTTCCCGCGCGGTTCGCAGCCGCCGGTCGACGGCCTCCAATGAAACTGCCGCTCACAGGGTGCGCGTACTTCCTGGACATCGACGGGACGCTCGTGGACTTCGCCGACGCGCCGACGCGGGTCAGGCTCGACCTGGCGCTGCCGGGACTGGTCGAGACGCTCTATCGGTCGTCGGGTGGCGCGGTGGCGCTCATCACCGGTCGATCGCTTGACAGCATCGACCGGCTCTTTCCCCTCCGCCAGCTCCCGGCGGCCGGGCAACACGGCCTCGAACGCCGGACCGCGCACGGGCAGGTGACGCGACATCCAGGGCCGGTGCGGGCGCTCGACGGCGCCAGGCGCGTGCTGGCAGGCGTCGTCGCTCGACACCCGGGCCTGCTGGTCGAGGACAAGGCGCTGTCCATTGCCCTGCATTACCGCCGTGCGCCGCGACTGGCGAGTTACGCGCATCGCGTGATGCGATTGCTGCGCGTGGCCCTGGGTGACCAGTACTGCCTGCAACGCGGGAAGCGAGTGGTGGAGCTGGCGCCTGCCGGACGGGACAAGGGCGCCGCGATCGCCTCCTTCATGCTCGAACCGCCGTTCATCGGACGGACTCCTTTGTTCATCGGCGACGATGTCACCGACGAGTATGGGTTCGCGATGGTCAACCAGCTCGGCGGCTACGCGATCAAAGTCGGTCCGGGGCGCACAAAAGCCAGATGGCGCCTGCCCGACGTGGCGGCCGTGCTCGCCTGGCTGACGTCCGGCACGCCAGTCCCGCAACGAACCGCCCACGCCCGGAAGAGGTGACGCCATGCAATCGCTGAATCTCGCCCTCATCGGCAATGGCGCGACGAGTGCGCTCGTCAATGCGAGCGGGGACATCGTGTGGGCGTGCGTGCCGGGATTTGACGGCGATCCGGTGTTCTGTTCCCTCCTGCAGTTCCCGGACGAGGGGGCCGCCGGCGCCGGCCACTTCGCGATAGAGCTGTCGGACTGTGTGCGGTCCGAGCAGGAGTACATCGTCAACACGCCCGTGTTGGTGACGCGCCTGTTCGATCGCGACGGTGCCTCGGTGGAAATCACCGATGTCATGCCGCGCTTTCACCAGCACGGGCGTCTGTTCAGTCCGATGATGCTGGTGCGCCAGATCAGACGAACCGCCGGCAGCCCGCGCATCCGCATCACGCTCCGGCCCGCCGAGCAGTACGGGACGCGGCCGGCGGCGGTGTCGTCGGGCAGCAACCACATCCGGTACCAATGCGCGAACCTGGCGCTGCGGCTCACCACGGACGCTTCGATCACGGCCATCCTCGACGGAAGCGTCTTCTATCTCAACGATGCCGTCACCCTGCTCCTGGGGCCTGATGAAACGGTACCCGCCAATGTCGCGGAACTGAGCCGCCACTTTCTCGAGGAGACGGTGGCGTACTGGCGCGAATGGGTGCGGTACCTGAGTATCCCCTTTGAGTGGCAGGACGCCGTGATTCGGTCCGCCATCACGCTCAAGCTGAACGCCTTCGAGGACACGGGCGCGATTGTCGCGGCCATGACCACGTCGATTCCCGAAGCCGCAGGGAGCCGCCGGAACTGGGACTATCGCTACTGCTGGCTGCGGGACGGGTACTTCGTGGTGGACGCGCTGAACCGGCTCGGCGCGACCTTCACGATGGAGCGGTACCTCGCGTACATTCTCAATGTCGTGGCGGCCAATGAAGGCCGGGCGCTGCAACCCGTCTACGGGATCAACGGCCGCGCCGCGCTCGAGGAGACGGAGATCAGCTCGCTGCCCGGCTATCGCGGCATGGGCCCTGTCCGGGTAGGCAACCAGGCGCATCGACAGACGCAGCACGATGTCTATGGGGCGGCGATCCTCGCGGCCACGCATGTGTTCTTCGATCGACGGTTGGTGCGCGGTGGCGACGAGTCCTTGTTTCGGCTCCTTGAGAAGCTCGGCGCGCGCGCGGCGGCCGTATACGATCAGCCGGATGCCGGGCTCTGGGAGCTGCGAGGCACGGCGGACGTGCACACGTTCTCGAGCGTGATGTGCTGGGCCGGGTGCGACCGGCTGGCGCGTATCGCGGCTCGACTGGGTCTGGCCGATCGCGCGGACTATTGGCAGCGCGAGGCCTCGCGCATCCATGCGTTCATCTGCGACAACGCGTGGAATCCCTCATTGGGGAGCTTCGTGTCGACCATGGGTGGATCCGCGCTGGACGCGAGCCTGCTTCGGCTGAATGACGTTGGATTCCTGCGGGCCGACGACCCGAGGTTCATCGGCACCGTCACCGCGATCGGCCGTGATCTGATGAAGGAGTCATTCGTCTATCGCTATGTCGAGGAAGACGACTTCGGCCGGCCCGAGAACGCGTTTCTGGTCTGCACCTTCTGGTACATCGACGCGCTTGCGGCCATCGGCCGGCGCGACGAAGCGCGGGCGCTCTTCGAACGCGTGCTTGCCTGTCGCAATCCCCACGGCCTGCTGGCCGAACATCTCGATCCCCGCACGGGTGAACAATGGGGCAACTTCGTCCAGACCTACAGCATGGTCGGGATCATCCGTTGCGCGATCCGGTTGTCCGTGCCCTGGGACGAAGCCTTTTGACGCAGCGGCCCCATGCTACCCTTCCGCGCATCATGAGCACAGGTGTCCTGACTGGACGGACTCTGGCCGTTCTCTTCATTGCCTGCACCCTGACCGCCGGGTGCACCACCCAGATGATCAAGAACGAAGGGCAGGCCATGGCGCCCACGTTGAACGACGGCGACAGGGCCTTCGTCAGCCGGCGCTTCGAGACCATCGAGCGGGGCGACATCATCGCGTTCCGTTATCCCAACGACGAATCCAGGAACTTCCTCAAACGCATCGTCGCGCTGCCGGGCGACCGCATCGAATCGATCGACGGACGCATTCATGTGAACGGCGCCGCGCTGGCCGAACCGTACGTCGCCGAAGGGAATCGGTCGGCTGATTCGTGGGGCCCGGTTGTCGTGGAGGCCGATCAGTATTTTGTGATGGGCGACAATCGCCGCAATTCATCCGATTCGCGGCACTGGGGCCCGGTTCGGAGGGATGCTGTGTGGGGCAAGGTCATCTGAAGCACCGGGCAGGAGTGTAAGGAGGTCCCGGGCTTCAGCCCGGGACGCTCGGCACGGGCTGAAAGCCCGTGCCCTCCTTGCCTAGTCACCACCACCGATGCGAAGCGCCTGCTGGACGGTGCCGCGCTCAGGGACCACTACACGAATCGCCATCGGAATCAGTGTCTCGAGGAATCGGCCGTCGGCGGCCTCATCGGGATCCACCTCGGTGACAACCGCCAGGTAATAGTCGCCGCCGGGAAGGCCAGAGATCGTGAATCGGCCGTCGGTGGCCGGGCGCACCGCCGGCACCATCCTCCGCGACGAGGTGGTCCAGTGTGCGCGGTCCACCGGAAAGGCCATGACGACGTAGCCGGGCGCGGGACGTCCGGCCGCATCGGACAACGCGCCCTCGATCGCGCCCATGCGATCGCGGAACTCGACCACAACGTCGTCGACGGCCTCGTTGGCCTCAACCTGGACCGGCTCGTCACCGAGGTTCCGTTCTCCGACACGAACCCCTGTCAACCACCAGCCGCCGGCATCGGTGCGCATGCCAGGCCACGAGGCATTGATGAGGTACCGATCGGGCGGCAGGCCCTTGATCTGAAATGTCCCGTCCGCGGCAACCTGTCCGTCGAACCGCGACGTGAAGGAGCCGCCGCCGGCCATGGCCTGCGCCATGGCGCGAACGCCGACCGCCGTGAGGCGCACCACCGACAGGTCCGCGGGTGGCGTCCGTGTGGACGCCGCGAATGACACCCGTCCAGACAATTGCGCGGCCGGCGCCAACGTGAGCATCACACCAGTGACGTCGGCGCCTGAGGTCACGACGGTCGTCTGGGCCCACAGGTCACGGACCGCTGCAGGACCGGACGAAGCGTATGCAGAGACTCGATGGTCGTCGGCCGGCACTGAATTGAATACGAAGCGGCCCTGCGCGTCGACGGTCGCGGTACGCACACTGCCTTCAAGATTCACCCGCGGTTCGCGCGCTTCGAGATTCACTCTGACACCTGTGGCAGGTGCGCCATCTGCCCTGTGCACCACACCCTCAATGCGTCCGACCGGCGAGTACTCGAGCCGGAACTCAAGGCCCTCTCGCACCTGTCCCGGACCGACGGTGATCGCGACGGCTGCGTCGGGATCAGGCGTGCCGGGGTAGTAGAGGCGCGCGTAGCCTGCGATCGGACCAGCCGACGGAGGTCCGTCACGATCCGCGCCTGGCGGCTGCAGGGCCCATCGCACCTCGGCATCCGTGGTGAGACGTGTGCCAGCCGGCATGGACGGACTCAGCGCCAGGTAGTAGGTGCCCGGCGGAAGGCCGAACAACCGGAACTCGCCCAGATCGTTGGTGGAGCGCTCGAACGATCCAATCGAATAGGGAAAGCGTGTGCGCGAGATCATCCGGCGGTCCCCGACCATTCGAGACTCGAGCAGCCAGGGGAACTGTCGCGCCATTGGCCTCCCCTGGGGGTCGACGACCCGGCCGGCGATCACGGAACCGGGCGTGATTGGGATCTCGATCTCGGCCTTCGCACCGCGTTCGATGGCCACGCGCACGCCCGGCGGACGACCTGGACGCGGCGATCCGTAATAGGCGGGCACCCAGTCCACCTTGATTGCGCGCACAAGGTAGCGGCCTGTTGGCACCCCGTCGAACCTGAAGCGTCCCTCCCGATCGGTGACCGCCAACCGCTCTCCCTGGCCGT
>JANLHE010000365.1 GCA_024653875.1 Acidobacteriota bacterium | reverse complement strand
CCAGACGACGCTGGTGCTGGTGGCGCGTCCGGATGGTCCGACGCTGACAGAGGCGGAGCGCACCCGGCTCGAACTGGATCAGCTCGGCATGCGCAACGTCCGGCTGATTCTCAACGGCGTGTTTCACGCGCAGGACACCACCGACCAGGCGGCGGTGGCGATGGAAGCGCGGGCCCGCGTGGCGCTCGACGAGCTGCCTGAGGGACTTCGCGCGCTGCCACGCGTGGATGTGCCGCTGCTGCCGTTCGGCCTGGTGGGCATCGACGCCCTGAGGCGGATGGGATCACCGCCCGCCGCTGGATCACCAGACAGCGTTCCCCCGGCAGTCGAACGCGTGGGCGAGAGCCTTGACGCGCTCGTCGAGGAAATCGGCCGCCGCGGCAAGGGCGTGATCATGACGATGGGGAAGGGCGGAGTTGGGAAGACCACGGTCGCCGTCAAGATCGCGACGCAGTTGGCGCGCAGTGGTGCGAAGGTGCTGCTGACCACCACCGACCCCGCGGCGCACGTCGAGGCGGCCGCGCGGGAGCGGCCGGCGACGCTGCGCGTGGCCCGCATTGATCCCGAGGTGGAGACGCGCAGGTACACAGCGGACGTGCTGGCGACGGCAGGCGAGGGCCTGGACGCCCAGGGGCGGGCGCTCCTTAAAGAGGACCTGCGCTCACCCTGCACCGAGGAGATCGCCGTCTTCCGCGCGTTCGCCGAGGCCGTGGCCCACGGTGAAGATCAGTTCGTGGTGATCGACACGGCGCCCACCGGCCACACCTTGCTGCTGCTCGATGCCGCCGAGGCGTACCACCGCGAGGTGCTGCGCAAGAGCAGCGGAAGCCCCGAGGCCGTGCAGCGGCTGCTTCCGCGTCTTCGCGATCCGCTGTTCACGCACGTGCTGCTGGTGACCTTGCCTGAAGCCACGCCGATTCACGAGGCCATGCAACTCGAACGCGATCTGGCGCGCGCCGGGATCACGCCATTCGCGTGGGTGGTCAATCAGAGCCTGATGCCGCTGGACCTGACCGATCCGGTGCTGCGCGCCCGCCGGGGCCAGGAGGTACCGCATCTCCGGGAGCTGGCACGGCACGCCGTGCGCACGGTCATCGAACCCTGGCAGGTTCCCCAATGAGTGAGTCGAAACGCTTGAACATCTTCGAACGGTATCTGAGTCTCTGGGTGGGACTCTGCATGGTGGCCGGCGTGGGACTGGGCATCGCCGCGCCCGGATTCATGCGCGGGCTGCGCGGGCTCGAGTTCGGCGAGGGCAGCCAGATCAACATCCCGATCGCCGTGCTCATCTGGCTGATGATCACGCCGATGATGATGAAGGTGGACTTCGGCGCCATCCGCGACGTCGGCCGACGGCCGCGAGGATTGTTCGTCACGTTGTTCGTGAACTGGCTCGTGAAGCCGTTTTCGATGGCGCTCATCGCCTGGGTGTTCTTCCGCTTCCTGTTCAGTCCCTGGATTCCGCCGGCCGACGCCGATCAGTACATCGCGGGGTGCATCATCCTGGCCGCGGCGCCGTGCACGGCCATGGTGTTCGTGTGGAGTCACCTCTCGGATGGCGATCCGGCGTACACGCTGGTGCAGGTGTCGGTGAACGACCTCCTGATGCTGATCCTGTTCGCGCCGATCGTGCGATTCCTCGTGAGCGGGGC
>JANLHE010000363.1 GCA_024653875.1 Acidobacteriota bacterium | reverse complement strand
ACCTGCCGGCCCTTCATGTAGGGACGGCCGTAGGTGATGCTGACCTTCGCGCCGCCGACGTCGTCGGACACGGTTTCGTGCGGGCTCGCGCGCGGCTTTTCCTGCTGCGCATACGCCCCGATGGTAAACACAGACGCCAGCACCACCGCGGTGCTCGCGCCGACTCGTACAAAGGAAGTGAACTTGTTCATGGGATCTATCCTACTACTACTCCCGCCCCCTCCGGCCAACGCTGTAGAATTGCAGGGCATGCCACAAGACGCGCAGACGCGCCCGCGCGTGACGGGGCCCCGCAGTTCGGAGTTTGTCTTTGCACGCGTCCGCTACGACTCGGGCGACTGGGATTACAACCCCAAGGTGGCGGCCAACATCCTCAACTCGGTCGTGGAGTACACGACCATTCCGATCTACCCGCAGGAAGTGATCATCACGCTCGATTCCGAGGAACTGCTGTCGTTCCCGTTCCTCTTCATGACGGGCCACAAGCTGGTCCGCCTCACCGAACGCGAACGCACCGGCCTGCGCCACTTCGCGGATACCGGCGGGCTGCTGTTCTCGGACGACTGCAACCACGACGTCGACGGGCTGTACGCCCGGACGTTCGAAGAAGAAATGCGCCGCGTGTTTGCCGATGACCCGGCGGCCGCGGCCATGCCCCGGCTGCCCGCCCGCCACGCGCTCTACTCGTCGTTTTTTGATTTCCCCGACGGCCCGCCGCAGACGTCACACGAGCTCAACGGCTGGGGGGACGACATGGTTCACGACTACCTGCGCGCCGTGGAACGCAAGCGCCGCGTCGCGGTCCTGTACTCAAACAAGGACTACGGCTGCGAGTGGGACTACGACTGGCGCAACAAGCGCTTCCGCACCGAAGACAACACCCGGTTCGCGGTGAACATCGTCGTCTACGCGATGACCGCGTGACCTGGCCGGCATCACACACCTCCAAACAGGCTGACCAACACGTCGCGCAGGTGGTTCCGCCAGGTGTTCGTGCTGTGACCCTCGGGCACTTCGGTCAAATCAACCACGTGGCCGCGGTCCGCCAGGACGCCTTGGGCGCTGCGGGCGGCTGGAAGGTTGGACGCGTCGTAGGTGCCGGCCACGATCGACACGCGCAGGCGATGGCGGCCCGCCGGAGGGATGGCGTCGATGTCCGCCGCGTCGAGGGCCGGAATCAGCAGGCCCAACCGCCCGAACTGCTCCGATGACGCAGCGGCATCAAGGGCCCCGCGCGCACCGGCGGAGAACCCGATGATCGCGCGCGCGTCCGAGTCCGACGTCACGCTGTAGCGCTGCGCGATCCACGGCAGCAGCTCGCCGGTCACGAACGCGCGCATGGGCGCGCCACGGCGATAGTCGACCGCGCGCGACTGGGGATCCACAAACACGGCGACGATCGGCGGGATGACCTGGTGCGCAATCAGCCAGTCGACCACGCGCGGCGCCTGGCCGGTGTTCACCATGAGGCCGCCGTCGTGAAACACCGCGAGCGGATAGCGGCGGCCAGGCCGATAGCCGGGCGGCGTGTAGACGATGACCCGGCGCGGCGATCCAATCGCGCGGCTCGGGATGACGGCTTCGGTGATCGCGCCGGCAGGGTTGGTGGGCGGATCCTGCAACTCCTGCGGCGGCGCGTAGCCGGGCCCGACGGCCTCGGACGCCGGACCGCCCACCCGCTGCACGCGTCGCGGGTTGTACGCGTCCAGCCGGTAATCGCTGGTGCCGTGCGCGATCAGATACTCGATGCGGGCGTCCGGTGCGATGGCGGTTTCGAGCGCATACCAGTCGGTCTGACCGACGCGCGTCATGGCGCCGACGCCGAAGTCAAAACCACCGTCGGCCCGTTCGCCCCAGCCGGTCACGTCGGACACCACGCGCGGCACGGAGTCGCCGCTGCGCCTGACGAGGAACGTCAGCGTCACCGCTCCGTCGCCGGCCTGTTCCCTGACCAGCGGCGTGGTGAGCGTTCCGGCTTCGATCTGCCGGATGCCTTCAAGACGCGCGGCGTCCTCCTCCGATGGCGCCGGCGCCTCCGGCGCTTGTGTCGGCGAGGCCAGCCAGCTGATCAGGCCGACGAACGCGATCGTCAGGGCGGCGGCGGTGTAGCGATTCACGCGAGGCATGAAGGCACGGAAGGGTCAGCGGATGACCGTGGTGCGTTCCGGCTCGACGTTTTCAAAGAACACCCCTTGAAAGCGTCCTGCGGGGAGCGCGGGCACGCGCACGGAGATGCGGTGTTCGACATCCGGCCCGAGCGACGACACATCGGCGTAGAAGCCAAGGAACGTCCGCTTCGGCGAGTGGCCGTAGATGGAGTTGTAGGCGCGGATCACCTCGACGGGCCTGCCGTCGATGGTGAGCCCGACCTGCATGGTGTCGTCCGGCTCGGCAATCTGGATGAACAACAGCAGCCGATGCGAGCCCAGCCACGGCGCACGCAGGTCGTCCGCCGTGTACGGCACGGGCCAGAATTTCTTCCTGGCCTCGAGCTGTGCAAACACACCCGCCGGAATCACCACCGAGCCCTCGAGTGTTCCGCCCGCAAATGCCGGATCGTACGGGAACACGCTGGCCGCGCGGCCGAAGGCCCGGCCGGCAAACTCGACGGACGCCTCCACCACGTTCTGCACGCGCCGGTACTGCGTCGCCAGGCCGTTCACTGACAGGCGCGAGACCGCGGCGCCGGCCGGCAGCAGCACCTGCAGCGACGCCGCGGTGCCGGGCTCGCCGGCCACCCCCGAGACCGTCACCGCACCGTCCGATACCGTCACCTGCCCGGTGACGTTGAACAACCGGGGCGCACGGACCGCCGCGGGCGCGGACGAGATCTCCAGCACGACGGCTTCAGTGGGAGGCATCTGCATGCGAACCACGTCTCCGTATTCCCACACGCCGCTCGCCGGCTTGCCGACCAGCCGCCCTTCCAGCGGATGCAGTTCCGTGATGACGTAGCGCGCGGCCGGCGCCCCCGGCGCCATGCCGATCGAATCATCGAGCGTGAACACCGCCTCCATCGTCCGGTAGTTGGGATTGAATACGAACACGAAGCCGCGGTTGTCCGCGATCGCGGCCGTGCCATCCACCCGCCCGATCATGGGCGGACCGATGATGGGCCTCAGGTGGCGCAGCGTCGCGGCGTGGGTGTCCGTCCAGTCCAGCCAGCGCCGGAAGAACGCCTTGTCCGCCGCGCTGAACGCCGCGAACTCCGCCTCATCCCGCGCGGGGATGTAGCTGATCGTGTGGTTGAACGGCGCGGTGCCCACCGACGAGAGCAGCGAGTACTTCCATCCCAGCACGTCCCAGTCACGCGGCCGGAACCTGTCGCGGCGCATGACGTCCTTCTCGTCGGTGCGCTCGGTCTGGTGCGTGATATAGCCCGGCATGATCTCGGGCGGCGTGAAACGCTCCACGCGGTACTTCCACGCGGCAAACCGTTGCCGGTTGGCGGAGACGCGATCGGTGTGGAGATCGGGGAATGCGAGGAAACTCTCGGGCTGTTCGTCGGTCAGCGTCGGGTGCGGATAGGAGCCCGCCAGCCAGGTCCACGGGCCGAAGTTCATGTACTGCTGCCGGCCGTCGATCACGATGTCGGGCACCCGGCGCCGCAGTTCCTCGAGGATTCGACGCGCGCCGAACCACTGCGCGTACTTGCTGGTGGCGGCCGGGTCGTCGTGCGCAATCCGCCAGTGATCAAAGGAGAAGCCGCCCGCGCCGGTGGCCTTCACGAAGTTCACGAGCGTGTTCAGCCACCAATCCTGGAAGCCGCGCTCTCCGGTGTCGGAGCCGCGGTAGCCGCCCACGTCCCCCTTCGCCCAGGCCGTCCACTTCGGATCCTGCATGAACGGCAGCGTGGGGTACGCGTACGCGAGGTATTTCAGCCCGTGCGCGGCGCCGCGATCGATCATGGCCTTCAACGAGTCCGGCACCGGATCGCGGCCTGGCACCCACTCGTCCTTGCGGATCTTCTGCCCGAGCCCGAAGAACAGCAGGTTCTCCCAGCCCCACGCGTCGCGATTGTCCTTCAGCGTCGCCAGCGCGGTGTTGGACGGCGCGAAGATCGTGGTGCCGGCGCCGAGCTGCCCGGCCATGTCCAGGATGCGCTGATATTCGGTCCACCCCTCGGGCGTCGCCACGTCAATCTGGTAATCGTTCTCCGTCCAGGGCACATGCACCCGGATGCTCTTTGCCGGCCGGTACAGCAGGAACGCCCGGACCGCCTCGACCAGCGCGCCGGACTCCGCCTCGTCGATCACCGGCGTCTCACGCAGGTATCGATCGTAGTCGCGCACGTGCACCCACTCGGGCACGGTCGTCGCCGGCATCACCCGGCCGGTACGCGGCACAAGTCCGATCAACAGCCGGTCGGTTTCAAACGGGCCGTCGCCAGACGTCCAGTCCATCTCCGGCGCATACGACGCGCGCACGCGCCCGTCCGTGGCGGCGTGGACGTTGTACGGGTTCTGATACAGCAGGAACATCGACAGGCCGGACGGCTGTGCCGCGGCTGCCGGCAACCGGTAGATCATGCCGAAGCGGCCCTCGCTCAGCCGCAGTTGCGCCGCCGCCCACGGGGTGACCGCGGCGTCGAAGGCCCTGACGTCGTTCACGCGGAACACGCCGGACGCGGCCGGCTCGATCCTCAACTGCTTCGAGACAAATCCCCACCCGGGCCGTAGTTCGTACACCAGCGTCGCGCG
>JANLHE010000362.1 GCA_024653875.1 Acidobacteriota bacterium | reverse complement strand
AGGCGCGTGGACAGGGCCGTGGGCACGAGCACGGCATCGCGATCGCGCGTGGCCAGGAGGACGCCGAACGACGGGCCGGGTTCAAACGTGGCGACGCGTTCGTAGGTGAAGAGCAGCCCCACGTCGAGGAGCAGGACCGGGTCCGTGATGCTCAACCGGTCTTCGCGCCGGATCAGCACCCCCGACAACCAGTGCCCCTCCTCGTCGTCGTGAATGTCGAGCGTGAAGCGCCACGCAGGGCCGTCATCCCACTGGAGCGGCCGGAGCGAGGTGGACGTGATGGTGTCGCGAAGGACCAGGCGGCCGGCGCGCGCGGCGAGCGGCACCCATTCAAGGGCCAGGGCGCCCGGCAGGGTGAACAGCGTGTGGCCCGCCGTGACGTCGTCCACGGGGTCCGCGTCCTGCCGCGTGGCGCCCAGCAGGGTGGCGAGCAGCCGGCGGCCGGTGGGGGCCGCCGCGAGGGCGTCATCGGGCCCGGCGATTGCCGGCACGGGCTTGTCCCAGGTGCCGTCGGCACGCCGGACGCGGGCGAGCAGCCGCACCACCAACGCGCCCGCCTCGCGGGTGGCCGGCACGTCCACCGCGAAGAGATATTCCACTGTGTGGCCCACGGGCCGCAGCGCGGCGTCTTCGGCGTCGCGCCGCAGATGGTGGTCCAGATCGTTCAAATAGGCGTCAATTGTCACATGCAGGCTCGAAGATCACGGTCGATCACGGGAATCGTTCATCATGCGCGATCGAGCGCGATCTGTCGAGCTTTGATATCGTTAGAGGGCTGAGGAGACCGTCATGGCCGTACGTCTAGGAGACATTGCACCCGATTTCACTGCGGACACCACGCAGGGCCCCATTCACTTTCACGAGTGGAAGGGGAATGGGTGGGCCATTCTGTTCTCGCATCCCAAGGACTTCACGCCTGTCTGCACCACCGAGTTGGGAGCCGCCGCGGCCCTCAAGGGGGAGTTCGACAAGCGCAACTGCAAGATGATTGGCCTCAGCGTCGACCCCGTGGAATCCCACGTGCGCTGGGAAGGCGACATCAAGGACGTGACCGGTCATGCGGTCAACTTCCCGATGATCGGCGACCCCGACCGCACCGTGGCGACCCTCTACGACATGATTCACCCGAATGCCAGCGACACCCTGACGGTGCGCTCCGTGTTTGTCATCGGGCCCGACAACAAGGTCAAGCTCACGCTGACCTATCCCGCGTCCACTGGCCGCAACTTCCTGGAACTGCTTCGCGTCCTTGACTCGCTGCAGCTCTCCGCCGGCTATCCCGTGTCGACACCCGCTGATTGGAAGCCGGGCGACGACGTCATCATTGCTCCGGCGTTAAGCGACGCCGAAGCGACCGCGAAGTTCCCCAAGGGCTTCGACAAGAAAAAGCCGTATCTGCGCATGACACCGCAGCCGGATAGATAACCGAGGCAGATGTCCACTCCCGACCGTTTACGTATTGCTGTATTCATCGACTTTGACAACATTGAAATTGGTGTGAAGAACACCCTCGGGGCCGCGTTCGATGCGGGCCTCGTGCTGGAAGCGCTCAAGGAGCGCGGCGAGGTCGTCTCCAAGATGGCCTACAGCGACTGGCAGCGCGCGGGCGGCTACAGCCGCGCGCTGACGCAGCACGCCATCCGCATGGTCCAGCGCAACCTCACGCCCGGCGGCGACAAAAACGGCGCCGACATCAACCTGGCGCTCGACGCGCTGGAGATGGCGTTCACCCACCCGCACATCAACGCCTTCGTGATCGTTGGCGGCGACAGCGACTTCATCAGCCTGGTGGAGAAGCTGAAGCAGTACGACAAGAAAGTCTTTGTCGTGGGCGGCCAGCAGTTCACCAGCATCATCATGCAGCGCAACTGCCATGAGTTCATCGCGTACGAGAACCTGATCAACCTGCATGGCGGAGGTGGCCGGCGGCAGGGCGGGGGCCGCGCGACGAAGGGCCCCGAGCGCGCGGACCTGAGTCAGGTCATTCCGCTCGTGAAGCGCGCGATGAAGGTGCTGCTCGAGCGCGATGTCGATCCGCAGCTGGGCCTGCTCAAGAGCACGCTGCTGCAGCTGGACTCGACGTTCTCCGAGCGCAACTACGGCGCGGGCACGTTCCGCGACTTCGCGCAGAAGCTGGAGAAAGCCGGCGTGCTCCGCGTGCACCAGGCGAAGGG
>JANLHE010000361.1 GCA_024653875.1 Acidobacteriota bacterium | reverse complement strand
TTCGTGAACTTGCAGAAGTTGACCTTCCACGCGTGCGTGGATCCGCGCAGCATGAAGATGTTCGCCCCGGCGCAGAAGATGCGCTCCTTCAGGCTGGTCACCACCACCGCGTGCACTTCGGGATGTTCAAAGCGGATACGTGTAATCGCATCGGCGAGCTCGATGTCCACGCCGAGGTCGTACGAGTTCAGCTTGAGCTTGTAGTCGGACCAGAGGCCGGCGTCTTCCTGCACATCCATGCCAAGCGTGGCCACCGGCCCGTCGAAGGTCAGTTTCCAGTGGCGGTAGGCGGACGGATGGGCCTCGAACGAGACCACGGGCATGGTTGGAGCAGCGGTATCAGTTGTGGCCATATGCCTCTCCAGCGTATGCGCCCATCCGCCGGACCGTCAAGGTCGGATATGCATTATAGTGCGCGGTACGGAGGGCGGAGTGCGCGGTGGGAGGCACATCTGTGCAATATAATGCCTACCTGTGGGCGCACCTGACTCGCTCCTGACCGTGCTCGGCCGCCGCATCCGCCTCAAGCGGTTGCGAGACGGGCTCACGCTGCGCGCGCTGGCGGGCGCCGCCGCCATTTCGCCGCGCTTCCTGATGGACGTGGAGGCCGGCCGCGGCAATATCAGCGTGCGCCGGCTCGCCGCGATCGCCGGCGCGCTGGGCACCGACCTCGCCGAACTGGTGTCGGCCTCGGGCACGGACACGGCCCGTCCGATCGTCGCGCTGCTCGGCTTGCGGGGCGCGGGCAAGACCTCGGTGGGCAGGCGCCTGGCCCGACGGCTGACGGTGCCGTTCCTGGAACTCGACACCATCATCGCCGAACGCGCCGGCCTCGCCCTGGGCGAGGTGTTCTCCCTGTACGGCGAAGACTACTACCGGCGCCTTGAGCGCGAGGTCCTGGCCGAACGCCTGACCGCGGCCCGGCCGTGCGTCATCGCCGTCGGCGGCGGCCTGGTCACCGCGCCCGATACCTTCGCCCTGCTCCGGCGCCACGCGGTGACCGTCTGGCTCCGCGCGCGTCCGATTGATTACTGGAACCGGGTAGTGAAACAGGGCGACCAGCGCCCGATGAAGGAACACCCGCAGGCACGCGACGCACTCCGCGACCTCATTGCCCGGCGCGAGCCGCTCTATCGCCAGGCGGATGTCACCATCGACACCGCGGGGTTGAGCGTGGCGCAAACCGTGGCGCGCGTGGCCGCGGGATTGGGTGGCTAGCGGCTAGGTGTAAGATCCCCCTGCTCCCGAGTTCCCGGGAGGCCCAAGGAGAATGCGTATGTTCCACATCAGCACGAAGACGCGACGCCGGCTGCTGGTGGCCGCCGGCATCGCCGCGATGGTGGCCCCGTTTGCGGGCGACATCAGTGCGCAGCAAGCGCCCGCCGCTCCGGCCGCGGCCGCCATGCTGCACCAGCCCACCGACGCGCGACTGCAAGGGTTCCGATGGCGCTCCATCGGGCCGACGGGCCAGGGCGGCCGCATCGACGACTTCGCGGTGGATGAGAAGAACCCATCCACGTACTACATCGGCTTTGCCGTGAGCGGTCTGTGGAAGACGGTGAACAACGGCACGACGTTCGAGAATATCTTCGGCGA